>NZ_CAMPQA010000014.1:0-109519 GCF_946902935.1 Yersinia sp. Marseille-Q5920
AAGTCAAAATCATTCTTTTCTCTTCCTGACCCGGCGAAGTGTGTTTCGTTGTTCCCGGTCAGTGGAGGCGCATTATAGGGAGTTCCTGACAGGCTGCAACCCCTAATTTGAAAAAACTTTTCAACCGCTCATTAATACGGCAAAAACACCAATTACGGCGAAAAAGACAACAAAAAGGGGGGCGATTTCTCGCCCCCTCAAGCATTAACCATTACTGTTTAGCAATGATATGCCCATTTTCTACATCCAGAGTTACTGGAACTCCCGGTATTAATTTGCCGGAAAGTATCTGTTGCGCCAATGGATTCTCGATTTCCTGTTGAATAGCGCGTTTCAATGGCCGCGCACCATAAACAGGGTCGAAACCAGTTTCACCCAAGAACTCCAACGCAGGCTGAGTAATGGTGACCTGATAGCCACGTTCTTCCAGACGTTTGTATAGACGCGCCAGTTGGATGCTGGCAATAGAAGCCAGATGCGCGCGACCTAACGGATGGAAGACAACAACCTCATCTATACGGTTGATAAATTCAGGGCGGAAGTGATGAGTAACAACTTCCATCACCATTTCTTTCATTTCGGCATAACTTCTTTCACCGAAACGTTCCTGAATCAAATCTGAACCGAGATTCGAGGTCATGATGACTACTGTATTACGGAAGTCGACCGTTCTGCCCTGCCCGTCAGTCAAGCGCCCATCATCCAACACCTGCAAGAGTATGTTGAATACATCCGGATGCGCTTTTTCCACTTCATCCAGCAGAATGACAGAATAAGGACGACGGCGTACAGCTTCCGTCAAATACCCACCTTCTTCATAGCCTACATAGCCTGGAGGCGCACCAACCAACCGAGAAACAGAATGTTTTTCCATAAACTCGGACATATCGATACGCACCATGGCATCGTCACTGTCGAACAAGAACATTGCCAGCGCTTTACACAGTTCGGTTTTACCGACCCCTGTTGGCCCTAAGAATAAGAAAGAACCAATCGGCCGATTCGGATCTGACAACCCAGCACGACTACGACGGATAGCATTGGAGACAGCTTCAACCGCTTCATCCTGTCCAATCACGCGTTTATGCAGATCATCCTCCATGCGCAGCAACTTATCGCGTTCACTTTCCAGCATGCGAGATACTGGAATACCCGTCCAACGCGCCAGCACTTCTGCAATCTCTGCTTCAGTTACCCGGTTACGCAGCAACTTCATGGTTTTCCCTTCAAGCGCCGTTGCCGCCGCTAGCTGTTTTTCCAGCTCAGGAATTTTACCGTACTGAAGTTCTGACATCTGAGCCAAATCACCCACACGCCGAGCCTGCTCTAAAGTGATTTTGGCTTGTTCCAGTTCAGTTTTAATATTCTGAGTACCCGTGAGGGCAGCTTTTTCCGCTTTCCACTCTTCTTCTAACTCGGAATATTCACGTTCTTTCTGCTCTAACTCAGTGTTGAGCATTTCGAGACGTTTTTTGCTGGCGTCATCAGACTCTTTCTTCAGCGCCTGCTGTTCCAGTTTCAACTGGATAATTCGCCGTTCCAGGCGATCCAATGATTCTGGTTTTGAATCCATCTGCATACGGATGCTGGAACCGGCCTCGTCAATAAGGTCGATGGCTTTATCCGGTAGCTGACGATCCGAGATATAGCGGTGCGACAGCGTTGCCGCAGCCACAATTGCCGGGTCGGTTATCTGCACATGGTGATGCAGTTCATAACGCTCTTTCAGCCCGCGTAGAATGGCAATAGTGTCTTCAACAGTCGGCTCCGCCACATACACTTTCTGGAAACGCCGCTCCAGCGCCGCATCCTTCTCTATATATTGACGATATTCGTCGAGTGTCGTTGCACCAACGCAATGTAATTCACCGCGCGCTAATGCAGGTTTGAGCATGTTGCCCGCATCCATCGCCCCGTCGCCTTTACCTGCGCCGACCATGGTATGCAATTCATCAATGAACAAGATCACACTGCCTTCTTGTTTTGATAAATCATTCAACACGCCTTTCAAGCGCTCTTCAAACTCACCGCGATACTTCGCACCCGCAATCAGTGCGCCCATATCTAATGAAAGCACACGTTTATGTTTCAAGCCTTCCGGCACTTCGCCGTTGACGATTCGCTGTGCCAGACCTTCAACAATGGCCGTTTTACCAACACCAGGCTCACCAATTAACACTGGGTTATTTTTGGTCCGGCGTTGTAATACCTGGATAGTGCGGCGAATTTCTTCGTCACGGCCAATAACCGGGTCGAGCTTGCCTTGCTCCGCACGCTCAGTCAGGTCGATAGTGAATTTTTTCAATGCCTGGCGCTGGTCTTCGGCACCTTGGTCATCAACTTTGTCACCACCACGCATATCTTCAATTGCCTTATTTATTTTATCTTTTGTTGCACCGACTGCTTTTAACATGTCAGTCAAGGTGCCGCTGCTTTCAAGTACCGCCAGCACAAACAGTTCTGACGAGATAAATTTATCTGCACGTTTTTGCGCTAATTTGTCACAGAGATTCAATACACGAACCAGCTCGTTTGATGGTTGAACATCACCGCCAGTCCCTTCAACTTGTGGAAGACGACCTAACGCTTGCTCAATGTCGCTGCGCAAATTGGCGACATTAACCCCCGCTGAGGTCAACAATGGGCGAACCGTCCCCCCATCCTGATTGAGCAGTGCGCTCATCAAATGTAACGGTTCAATAAATTGGTTGTCGCGCCCAAGAGCTAAAGATTGGGCATCGGCGAGGGCAAGCTGGAATTTGCTAGTAAGACGATCCAGACGCATAACACCTCCAATATTGGTCAAAATTGCTACTGGAGATTAGATGAGGTCATCCCTCAAATTTTCAAGGTTATTTTGACACTAAATATTCAAAATGAAATGTTATGCGCCAATGGATCGTCTTAATTCAATAGGTTATATCAACCAGACTAAACTTGCCATACGCCCGGTAATTCCATCGCGCCGATAAGAGAAAAATTGCTGATTTTCAGTCACAGTGCAATGGTCTCCACCATAAATAGCGTGAACCCCCGCAGCCTGTAGCCGTAATCGAGCTAATAAATAGATGTCGGCGAGATATTTAGAGCCGGAAGGTGTGAATGCAACAGCGGATTGCGCGTCAAAATTGATAAAGGCCTGTTTAACCTCTTCGCCCACTTCGAACTGCTGCGGACCAATGGCCGGGCCTAACCAGGCAATAATAGAAGAAGGATTTGCATTGAACTGAGTGAGCGTTTGTTCCAGAACACCGGCACAGAGGCCACGCCACCCCGCATGAGCTGCGGCCACTTCATCACCCGCCAACGAGCAAAACAGCACAGGCAAGCAATCGGCTGTCATTACCGCACAAACTTGCCCAATAACATGGCTGTAGACCGCATCAGCCTGTACATCAGAAACAGCCTTGCCATCCAGATGCAGGACACGAGTGCCGTGTACCTGTTCAAGCCAAACGGGCATTTGCGGCAATCCCGCTTGTTCCACTAAATATTGGCGGTTTGCAGCTACACTCGCCGCGATATCCCCTACATGGGTACCAAGATTTAATGAATCATAAGGGAATTCGCTGATACCACCATGACGAGTCGTGCTACATGCCTTAACGCCAGCAGGCAATGGCCAATCGGGGAGTATCAGCTTGTTCATTACCAATCCATCTGATCTTTGAATTCTTCGGTATCAGCTTTCAGCGCATTAATCAGCTCAACCATATCGTCTGGTAATGCCGCATGCCATTCCATTTGAATGCCACTGATAGGATGATACAAACGCAGCATAGTTGCATGCAGCGCCTGGCGGTCAAAGCCACGCAAAATAGCAATAAAGGAGTCCGATGCGCCGCGTGGTGGGCGCGGGCGGCCACCATAAAGCTGATCACCCACCAGCGGATGGTTGATATGGGACATATGCACGCGGATCTGGTGCGTACGGCCCGTCTCTAAACGTAAGCGCAGACGAGTATGGGCACGGAAGTGCTCCATAATACGGTAGTGAGTTGTCGCCGGTTTACCCATCGGATGCACCGCCATGTGTGTCCGCTTGGTGGAGTGACGAGAAATAGGCTCGTCAACTCTGCCGCCAGCGGTCATATTGCCGATGGCCACAGCTTCGTATTCACGGGTAATTTCGCGTGCTTGCAGTGCTTCAACCAAGCGAGTCTGAGCCGGAACAGTTTTCGCCACCACCATCAAGCCGGTGGTATCTTTATCCAGGCGATGTACGATACCTGCCCGTGGTACATCCATGATTTCTGGATAATAATAGAGCAATGCATTCAGAACTGTGCCATCTGGATTACCGGCCCCAGGGTGCACCACTAAACCGCGGGGTTTATTAATAACCAGAATATCGTTATCTTCATAGACGATATCCAGTGGGATTTCTTGAGGCGCCCAGCGGGCATCTTCCTCAATTTGCGCGTCAATTGCGACGAGCTCGCCACCCAACACTTTTTCTTTAGGTTTGTTAATTGTTTTACCGTCGACAGTGACTCGGTCTTCCAAGATCCATTCTTTTATGCGAGATCTTGAATAATCAGGGAACAATTCGGCCAAAGCCTGATCTAACCGTTGACCGAGTTGTGATTCGGCCACCGTTGCGCTGAGTTGTACTTGTTGTGCCATATGCAGCTTCTTGTTCGTTAACGTTGGGTTTTGACGGCGATGCCGTTTAATATAATGTGCTATTGTATCTAGATCTTTATCGGGAGCTTAACGGACAGTCTCCCGGAATAACACTTCGAGGATAATCAAAACGTCATGACGCGTATGAAATATCTGGTGGCTGCCGCCACGTTGAGCCTGGTGCTGACCGGTTGCTCCAGTAACAAGGACGTGGTTCCCGATAACCCGCCTTCTGAGCTCTATGCTACCGCTCAGCAAAAACTGCAGGACGGTAACTTTAAGGGAGCCATTACGCAACTAGAAGCGTTAGATAACCGCTATCCTTTCGGGCCTTACTCTCAACAAGTTCAGCTTGATTTGATTTATGCGTATTATAAATCTGCTGATCTGCCGTTGGCGCAAGCCTCAATTGATCGCTTTATGCGCCTCAATCCCACACATCCTAACATCGATTACGTTTTATATATGCGTGGTTTGACTGACATGGCTCTGGATGACAGTGCATTGCAAGGCTTCTTCGGGATTGATCGTTCAGACCGCGATCCGCAACATGCTAAAGCCGCTTTCCGCGATTTTAACCAGTTGATTCAAAGCTATCCGAACAGCCAATACGCAACTGATGCGCAAAAACGCCTAATATTCCTGAAAAACCGTCTGGCCAAGCATGAACTGGCCGTGGCGCAATATTACACTAAACGAGGCGCTTACGTCGCGGTAGTTAACCGTGTTGAACAAATGCTAAGAGATTATCCTGATACTCAAGCCACTCGCGATGCGTTGCCGTTGATGGAAAATGCTTATAAGCAATTGCAACTCAATGCTGAGGCAGACAAAGTTGCCAAGATAATTGCGGCGAATCCAGCCTGATACTGTTTGTAACGAAAATAGGTCTGGAACGATAAAATAACAAACGGCAGCTCAAGCTGCCGTTTTCAATTCTGCTTTATCGCCACAAAACGATGAGATTCATGTCGTTAGGTTATCGCGCTGAGATCCTATCTAAAATGCAAAAATAATGCGTTTTATAACTATATCCAGGCAATATAACTTATCGATAATGCGGCATTACAATCAATGATTCAAGCCCCCGACACCCATTCCTGACGTTAAATCACAGTTCCCATGACCTTTGCAAAAAGTGACAAAAATAAGTGATCTTGATCATACATTTTGTGAAAAAGAGAGGTATGCTGAAGTTATCCAAGACGGAGCAGACAGAGAGGTAAGTCATATGACAGTCAACATTACCAGTAAGCAAATGGATATCACCCCAGCAATTCGCAAGCATGTTGAAGACCGTCTCACCAAACTGGATAAATGGCAGGCCCAGTTAATAAACCCACATATTGTACTGTCTAAAGATCCACAAGGATTCGTTGCCGATGCAACTATCAGTACACCGATGGGGCCCTTGGTTGCCAGTGCTAAACATGATGATATGTATGCTGCAATTAATGAACTTATCACCAAACTAGAACGCCAATTAAATAAAGTTCAACACAAAGGTGAAGCTCGCCGCGCAGCAAGCAGTGTTAAAGAGGCTAATTTGGAGTCAGCAGATTCAGTAGATGTCGAAGAAGAGTCCGAGCAGGAACAATAGCCGGGACAATCCATCTCATTTCGGATCTAACGCGCTTTCGGGCGCGTTTTTTTATTGACAGCAATTCAGACTGGCGGTTATGTTTGTTTTGGCTATAACATGTTATTTCCGTCAGCATCAACAACAGGTAACCAGCAACGATGATCAATAAAGTGTTTTTCTTCGCATTCTTTTTTACCTTCCCCTGATTGGGAGGCGTTTCGTCGTGTGATAAATAATGCGAAGACGAACAACAAAGCCTCCCAAGCCGGGAGGCTTTTTTTATTTAGAAAAAATAATAAGGCCAACCCCTATGACCGATAATCCATTACTGGTGCTACGTGAGCGCATCAGCGCACTAGACTTAAAACTGCTGGCGTTGCTGGCAGAACGGCGTGAATTGGCGGTGGATGTGGCTAAAGCCAAACAACTCCATCATCGCCCGATTCGCGATAAAGAACGTGAACGTGATTTGCTGGATGCACTTATCACCGCCGCAAAACCTTATGACCTGGATGGATTTTATATCACCCGTCTGTTCCAACTGATTATTGAAGATTCAGTATTGACTCAGCAGGCACTGTTGCAGCATCAGCTTAATCAAACCGCCCAACACTCTGCCCGTATCGCCTTTCTTGGCCCCAAAGGCTCTTACTCACATTTAGCCGCGCGCCAATATGCTGCTCGTCACTTTGAACAATTGATTGAGTGTGGTTGCCAAAAATTCCAGGATATTTTTACTCAGGTAGAAACAGGTCAAGCGGATTACGCCGTATTACCCATAGAGAATACCAGCTCAGGTTCCATCAATGACGTATATGACTTACTGCAACACACCAGTTTGTCGATTGTCGGGGAAATAACCAATCCTATTGACCACTGTGTATTGGTCGCCACCGAAACTGATCTGAACCAAATTAAGACCGTTTACAGCCATCCACAACCTTTCCAGCAATGCAGCCAGTTCATTAACCGTTTCCCACATTGGAAAATCGAGTATTGCGAAAGCACAGCGGCTGCAATGGAGAAAGTGGCGCAGTTAAACTCACCGCATGCGGCGGCATTAGGGAGTGAAGCGGGTGGCGCGCTTTATAACTTGCAGGTGCTGGAACACAATTTGGCGAACCAGCAGCAGAATATCACTCGCTTTATTATTCTAGCCCGTAAATCCATTGATGTATCTGAGCAAATCCCGGCCAAAACCACGTTAATTATGGCGACCGGGCAGCAATCAGGGGCATTAGTGGAGGCGCTACTCGTGCTGAGAGATCACGGGGTCGTCATGACCAAACTTGAATCACGGCCAATTAATGGTAATCCGTGGGAAGAAATGTTTTATATCGATGTGCAGGCCAATTTGCGTTCTGAATCTATGCAAAAAGCGCTGGCAGATTTAACACCGATAACTCGGTCATTGAAAGTATTAGGCTGCTACCCAAGTGAAAACGTGGTGCCAGTCAATCCAAGTTAACCAGCCTCTTGACCTTAATAGTCAAAAGCCACCTCGACACTGCCGGGGTGGCTTGGGGAAAACAGATAAGTTATAGATGGCAGTTATTGACGATTGTCATTCGCCTGACGCAATAATGAACGGCTTTCCACCAAGAAACGCTCCGCATAATCACCAAACCAGTGCTCAACTTTCTGGAAACTTTGCACAAAGGCTTGTTTGTCACTTTGTTCCAACAAAGTGATCGCCTCGCCAAAACGTTTGTAATAGCGTTTAATCAGCGCCAAATTATCTTCTGATGACATAATAATGTCGGCATAAAGCTGTGGATCTTGCGCAAACAGCCGCCCCACCATTGCCAATTCCAAACGATAAATCGGCGAAGACAGCGCTAATAGCTGTTCAAGCTGCACATTCTCCTCTGCTAAATGTAATCCATACGCAAAGGTCGCAAAATGGCGCAATGCTTGAATGAACGCCATATTCTGGTCATGTTCAACCGCACTGATACGATGTAACCTTGCTCCCCATACCTGTAGCTGTTCGAGTAGCCACTGATATGCTTGTGGGGAACGACCATCGCAATACACCACAACTTGCTTTGCCAAACTGCCAACATCTGGCCCAAACATCGGATGTAAGCCGACAACCGGCCCTTCATGGGCGGCGAGCATAGCTTGCAATGGCTTATTTTTGACAGAAGCGAGATCCAACAAAATACAATCTGGCGGTAATTTTGGTAATCGGGCTATCACTTCTTCAGTGATATGGATGGGCACACTGACAATCACCATCCCGGCATCTGCCAGAATAGATTCAGCCTGCGGCCAGTCCTCTTGTTCCAGCGTTTTTACCTGATAACCGGACAGAGTGAGCATTCGGCTGAATAACCGCCCCATCTGCCCGTCACCGCCGATGATAACCACCGGGCGCAACTGAGGGCACAGCGTCTTAAACCCTTTGTCATTCTCGCTGGTGTAAGACTCTCGCATTACCCGACGCAATACATCTTCAATCAAATCAGGCGGGACACCTAAAGCCTCGGCTTCCTGTCGGCGTGAGGCTAACATCGCCGCCTCACGATCCGGAACATAAATAGGCAAACCATAACGGCTTTTAACTTCACCTACTTCAGCCACCAAATGCAGGCGCTTTGCCAACAAATCCAGCAGTGCTTTATCCACTTCATCAATTTGATCGCGCAAAGCGGTCAGTTCAGCCACCATAACTTACTTTTCCTCTACAGTCCGGGCCGCCAGCGCTGAACGTAATTCCTGATGCATGCCACGTAACAGGGTTTCGGTGCTTTCCCAATCAATGCAGGCATCGGTCACCGAAACACCGTAGCGCATATCGGCGCGTGGTTGCTCAGATGATTGATTGCCCTCATGAATGTTACTTTCCAGCATCACACCAGTGATAGAACGATTGCCAGCCTTGATCTGTTCAACCACAGATTCAGCGACCGCAGTCTGACGACGGTAGTCTTTATTCGAATTACCATGGCTGCAATCTATCATTAAGGATGGAACGAGTCCCGCATCCTGCATCTGTTTTTCACACTGAGCGACATCTTGCGCGCTGTAGTTAGGGGTTTTGCCGCCACGTAAAATCACATGGCCGTGCGGATTCCCCTGAGTTTGCAATAAGCAAACCTGGCCCGACTGATTAATCCCCATGAAGCGGTGCGGCATAGCAGCAGCGCGCATAGCATTGATTGCCGTACCCAAACTACCATCAGTGCCGTTTTTAAACCCAACCGGCATGGACAAACCGGAAGCCATTTCACGGTGAGTTTGTGATTCAGTGGTACGCGCACCAATAGCTGACCAGCTAAATAAGTCGCCTAAGTATTGCGGGCTGTTCGGGTCCAGAGCTTCGGTTGCCAGAGGTAGGCCCATGCCCACTAAATCCAGCAATAATTGACGAGCAATATGTAATCCTCTTTCCACATCGAAAGAGCCATCCATTGCCGGGTCATTGATTAAGCCTTTCCAACCCACAGTCGTGCGGGGTTTTTCAAAATAGACACGCATAACGATATACAGGCTGTCACTCAATTCTGCAGAAAGAGTTTTCAAACGACGCGCATAATCCAGAGCAGCATCCACGTCGTGGATAGAACAGGGGCCACAGACCACTAATAAACGTGGATCATGTCCCTGAATAATATCAGCAATGGTTTTGCGGGCAGCTTCAATCGCATACTGATCATTTTCGCTCAATGGAAACTGGTTCTTCAGTTCTTCCGGGGTTATCAATACTTGTTCGGCACTGATATGGACATTATTGAGCGCATCTTTTTGCATGATCATATTCTTTACCTATCTCTGTTTAGCGGATGTCGTTTAGCGTATTTATCGTTTGAGAGCACCACAATATCATGCCGTGTAAAGTTTTCAATCCATATGTGTAAATAAATAATTACCACTAATTTTACAGGCGCATTTATATCTGACTTTTGCGGTAAGTCTCAGTTTCTGCAGATGGTCCTAACCTCCCTCTGAGGCCATGATAAAATGCGGAAAATTTGTGGAGGCTGTATGTTAAGAGTCATCATTGTCGACGATGAACAACCTGCGCGTGAAGATTTACGCGAAAGATTAACTGAAGAACATGATATTGAGATCGTCGCCGAATGTAGCAACGCACTAGAAGCAATCCCCGCAATACAGCGCCTGCAACCCGATGTGATATTTCTCGACATCCAAATGCCAAGAATTAATGGCCTGGAATTAGCCTCAATGCTAAATCCAGAAAGCATGCCGCACATCGTGTTTGTCACGGCTTACGATGAATATGCCATCCGAGCTTTTGAAGAGCATGCCTTTGACTATCTGCTAAAACCTCTCGACCATCAACGGTTAGAAAAAACGTTAATTCGCTTAAGAAGAGGTGTTGGTGTAAATAATAATTTACATAAAATAGCAGAGCCGATGTTGCGTCATATCCCTTGCTCTGGTCACAACCGCATTTTTTTACTGAAAATTGAAGAAGTAGAATATCTCAGTTCTGAACTCAGTGGAGTGCATGTTATCGGAACCGTACAATCTGGCTATACCCAGTTATCACTCAAAACGTTGGAAGAGAAAACACCCTTTGTCCGCTGTCATCGACAATATATGGTCAATACTGAACAGTTGGGTGAGATACAATTGATGGATAATGGTTCTGCTGAAGTAATCACCCGCAGTGGTAAACATATCCCCGTGAGTCGCCGTTACTTAAAACCCTTAAAGGAGAAATTGGGTATTAACTAAAAGCTATTTGGGCCTGGAATATATTTATATGTTGCGTCATTGTGCTATTGGTGAGTTTTTTAAAAACAATATTAATACATTACTTTCACAACCAGATTTTATATTCTATTAATACCGTTCCATTCCACTTTAATTAGTTAGAAAAGTCCGGGCTGATATAAAAATAGAGGCAGATCTCAGATTTAATTAGTTACATAACTGAACAATATAGCCTTGATATTCGCAAGTTTTTAATCAATGCCAATTGTGCTCTGATAGATAAAACGAGTATGAGCCATGTTCATTGCTTAAAAAAGCCAATATACAACCGAATTTTATTCATATTGGAAGCAAGGTAAAGTCATGATAACACTACAATTTATAATTATAATTCTCTGTCTATTAGTCGGTACACGCTATGGGGGCATGGGGCTGGGGTTAATAAGTGGTATTGGCTTATTTATTCTGACCTTTATCTTTGGCCTCGAACCCGGAAAACCACCAGTCGATGTCATGCTCACAATATTAGCCGTTATTGGTTGTGCTGCTGTATTACAAACTGCTGGCGGATTAAATGTAATGATGCAATTTGCTGAGAGATTATTACGGCGACATCCTCAGCATATTACGCTACTTGCACCATTTACTACTTGGTCATTAACCTTTTTATGCGGCACTGGACATGTTGTTTATACCATGTTCCCGATTATTTCTGATATTGCGATTAAAAAAGGTATTCGTCCAGAGCGCCCAATGGCGGTGGCATCTGTTGCCTCGCAAATGGCGATTACAGCTTCCCCGGTCTCGGTGGCGGTAGTGTCATTGGTATCAATTATTGGTGCCAATCACGGTATAGGCCATGCTTATAGCATTCTAGAAATTTTGGCAGTTTCTGTCCCAGCTTCACTTGTCGGTGTACTGGTAGCCGCCTTATGGAGCCTACGCCGCGGTAAAGATCTCGATAAAGACCCTGATTTCCAGGCAAGAATCAAAGATCCTGAGCAGCGCGACTTTATCTATGGCTCAACTGATACATTGTTAAATCAGGTTTTCCCGAAACAAGCTTATTGGTCTACCTGGATATTTTTCGCGGCTATCATACTGGTGGTATTACTGGGTGCATTTGCAGACCTGCGCCCTGCTTTTGAAGTTAAAGGCAAAATGCAGTCATTATCAATGAACCTGGTTATTCAGATGATGATGCTGATTGCTGGTGCAGTTATTCTTATTGGCTGTAAAGTTAAACCCAGCGATATCTCTAATGGCGCCGTATTCAAAGCCGGTATGGTCGCCATATTCTCTGTATTCGGTGTTGCCTGGATGAGCGATACCTTCTTCCAAGCCCACATGGGCGACTTAAAACTGGTACTGGAAGACGTGGTAAAAAGCCAACCTTGGACTTATGCCATTGTGTTGTTCTTAGTTTCCAAGTTGGTCAATAGCCAAGCCGCAGCATTGGCAGCAATCGCCCCCATGGGTTTGCAGCTCGGTGTTGAACCTAAAATGCTCATTGCTTTCTTCCCTGCAGCTTATGGCTACTTTGTTTTACCAACTTACCCAAGTGACCTTGCTTGTATCGGCTTTGACCGCTCGGGCACTACTAAGATTGGTAAATTCATTATTAATCATAGCTTTATCATTCCGGGCCTTATCGGTGTCGTCTGTTCGTGCATCACTGGCTACCTGCTGGTAACCACTTTTATGTAGTTAATGAGTAACAGTTGAGCTAAGAGCCAGAGCAATTCTGGCTCTTTTCATTTTTTCTTTTCGCCAGTATTCAAATACAAATTCATTTCTATTTATGACATTTTAAGAATGAACTCATCAAAAAATCCCTCTTATTATAATTAATTATTCAATCTGAAAGATCTTATGAGTAAGTAGGATCACAACTGCTACAATGCGGGCCGCATCACAAAAACCATCTTTTTTCACCATGGGCCTATTATGTTTTCTTTGCGTCATACCAGGGCGTTGCCGTTTTATATCAGCACACTCGCATTATCTCTCGTCAGTACCGCTGTTCTTGCTGACGCAACTGTTTTTACTGCTTTAGACGATCCTGCCACGGCCAAAAAGAGCTTCGATGGAACCGTTGAAGCAGGTTATACCGCACAATCAGGCAATACCAACAACTCAACATTGACGGCTAACTCAACGTTGACCTGGTTCCAGCCTAATACTGCTTATAGTTTGTGGGGGGCGGCGCGGAATACCAGTTCTAATGATCAACGCTCTTCTGAACGTTATCAATTGGGTGGCCGTACTCGATATAATCTGACGGATAGAAACTATTTATTTGGGCAGGCCGGTTGGTTAAATGATCGCTATAACGGTTTTGATTCCCGCTCTGTTTTAACCACAGGTTATGGTCGTCAGATTATGACCACTCCGCTGCACAATCTGCGAGTGGAATTTGGTCCAGGTGTCCGTCACGATGAATATTATCAAGGTGGCCGCTCGACGAGAGCCTTAGCTTATGCGGGTGGTAACTATACTTACCAACTGACTGACAACACCGTGTTCAGTGAAGGGGTTTCAGCACTGGCAAACGAAGAAACAACATTGAACTCAGAAACGGCGTTGAATGTTGCTATCAATAAAAGCTTCGCATTGCGTTTAGCCTATGTTGTGACCTATAACACCAAGCCACCAGCCAGCGCACCAAAAAATACTGATACTACAACATCAGTGACTCTGGTTTACGGCCTGTAATCATTTATTCAATATCCATAGCGTGGTGTGATGCCACGCTAATTCCCCTCTGATATCCCTTCTATTTATCTTCTATACCCTAAATAATTCGAATTGTAGGAAAGCAACTAACGCATATGCAGCTTGAAGTATGACGAGTATAGAAATAAAAAAAGGGGTCAGCCAATGGCTAACCCCTTCATAACTATTAACTTTTGGATGAAGCCTGAGCTGTACCTTAGTTAGTGCGGTTAAGACGCTCTTTGATACGAGCAGACTTACCAGTACGCTCACGCAGATAGTACAGTTTCGCTTGACGAACGGCACCACGACGTTTCACAGTAATGCTGTCGATTACTGGGGAGTGAGTTTGGAATACACGCTCAACACCTTCGCCGTTGGAAATTTTACGAACGGTGAACGCAGAATGCAGACCGCGGTTACGAATAGCGATAACCACGCCCTCGAATGCCTGCAGACGCTTTTTAGAACCTTCAACAACCCATACCTTAACTTCCACGGAATCACCCGGACGGAATGCAGGCACGTCTTGCTTCATCTGCTCTTGTTCGATTTGCTTGATAATATTGCTCATAATAAGTCTCTTACCCTAGGTAAACTGATATATCAGGAAGTTGGCACACGGCACAACGTTCCTTTCATAGTTCTGTTGCTCAGGGCTTGTGTTCCCGTTGGAACTCAGCCAGCAACACCATTTGCTCGTCAGTCAGAGCTAGGCTTTCTAGAAGTTCAGGTCTTCTAAGCCAGGTACGGCCCAGCGACTGCTTTAAGCGCCAGCGACGAATCTCGGCATGGTTGCCCGACAGTAAAACTGGCGGAACTTCCATCCCTTCTAACACCTCAGGACGAGTGTAGTGTGGGCAATCCAGCAACCCATCAACAAAGGAATCTTCCTCTGCTGAGGCCTGATGACCCAGCACGCCCGGGATAAAACGGGATACTGAATCTATCAGAGCCATTGCCGGCAGCTCGCCACCGCTGAGAACGTAATCGCCAATTGACCATTCTTCATCAATTTCAGTTTTGATTACGCGCTCATCAACTCCTTCGTACCGACCACACACCAGAATCATCTTCTGGTTGGTCGCCAGTTCGCAAACACCCTGTTGGTCCAGTTTGCGTCCTTGAGGTGACAGATAAATCACCTTTGCTCCCTCGCCTGCCGCTGCTTTTGCTGCATGAATGGCTTCCCTTAACGGTTGCACCATCATCAGCATTCCCGGGCCACCGCCATATGGGCGGTCATCCACGGTACGATGCCGGTCGTAGGTGAAATCACGAGGACTCCAACACTGCACGCTCAGCAGGCCATTTTTTACTGCCCGGCCAGTTACCCCGTAATCGGTTATTGCGCGGAACATCTCGGGAAATAGGCTAATAACACCGATCCACATTGTTTTGTTCCACTCATCTTTGCCGTTTAATTCGGAGGTCAAAAACCAGGATCCCAATCTACTTCAACACGTTGAGCAGTGAGATCGACATTCTTGATAACCTGCCCATGAAGAAACGGGACCAACCGCTCCTTCATACCGAATGCATCTTTCAGGTTTGCCTTTACTACCATCACATCGTTAGAACCGGTTTCCATCATATCGATGATTTTACCCAGTTCGTAACCCGTGGTTGTTACTACCTGACAGCCCATAAGGTCTTTCCAGTAGTAATCATCCTCTTCCAGTTCAGGTAGTTGTTGGGAATCTACGATAATTTCGCAATTAGTCAGTAAATTCGCGGCATCCCGATCATCAACGCCTTTTACCTTGATGATCAGATCCTGACTGTGGCGCTTCCAGTCTTCCAACTCGACATGCTGCCACTTACCACCCTGCTGGATAAACCACGGCTGGTAATCAAAAATACTTTCGGCGTTCTCGGTGGATGAAAATACTCTGAGCCAACCGCGAATGCCGTAAGTTGAACCCATTTTACCGAGAACAATCGGCTGTTCGGGAACCACTGGATTGAGTTGCTTGCTCATAATAACCACCACCGCGACAGATTAAGCTGCTTTCTTAGCGTCTTTGATCAGCACAGATACGCGATCAGAAACGGTTGCGCCCAGGCCAATCCAATGTTCGATACGGTCCAGGTCCAAACGCAGAGCTTCAGCCTGACCAGATGCGATCGGGTTAAAGAAGCCTACACGTTCGATGAAACGGCCGTCACGAGCATTACGGCTGTCAGTCACTACTACTTGATAGAACGGACGCTTTTTAGCGCCGCCACGAGCCAAACGAATTGTTACCATAACATCCTCTTTAGTTAATAAAACAACTGGACCCCATCGGGGAACGGGGTCCAGTTGCAATATAAAAAGCCCGAAAATTTTACTCATTTTGGCGCAAAAAGCAATCTAAAGCGTAGATTCCTATGCGCCAGTTTTTTAATAAGCACAATTTTCTTCGTTTACCGCTGTTTTCAGCGGGAAATCTTTACTCATTTCACACCGGTTAACATCACAGCGTGAAATATACCCTTCGTACTTGAAACCGCAGGATTGTTGGCTTGTCGCCTACCTGCAACCCCAATCACTTTGGGTATGACCATCAACGGCCTGGGAAACCCGGTGGCATCATACCTTTCATGCCACGCATCATTTTGGCCAAACCGCCATTTTTCATTTTCTTCATCATGCGCTGCATATCATCGAACTGCTTCAGCAAGCGGTTAACATCCTGCACTTGCACACCAGAACCAGTGGCGATACGGCGCTTACGTGAGCCTTTAATGATTTCTGGCTTGGCGCGCTCTTTCAGCGTCATCGAGTTGATGATAGCCTCCATCCGCACGGTTACCTTATCATCCATCTGCGACTTCACGTTATCTGGCAACTGACCTGCGCCCGGCATTTTACTTAGCATGCTGGCCATGCCGCCCATATTGCGCATTTGTTTTAGCTGATCAAGAAAGTCATTAAGATCAAAGCCATCGCCTTTTTTCAGCTTAGTTGCCAGTTTTTCCGCTTGTACGCGGTCAACTTTGCTTTCGATATCTTCAATCAGCGACAGAACATCGCCCATTCCCAAAATACGTGAAGCCACGCGATCGGGATGGAACGGTTCAAGTGCATCTGACTTTTCGCCAACACCGAGGAATTTAATCGGCTTGCCGGTAATATGGCGGATAGACAGCGCAGCACCACCACGAGCATCACCATCAACTTTGGTTAACACCACACCGGTGAGTGGCAGCGCTTCATTGAATGCTTTCGCTGTATTGGCGGCATCCTGACCGGTCATGGCATCAACAACAAACAAGGTTTCAACCGGATTAATCGCGGCATGAACTTGTTTGATTTCGTCCATCATCGCTTCATCAACGTGCAAACGACCGGCAGTATCGACAATCAGGACATCATAAAACTTAAGTTTCGCCTGTTGCAGAGCCCGATTGACAATATCAATCGGTTTTTCCTGTACATCAGACGGGAAGAAATCAATGCCAACACCTTCAGCCAGAGTTTCCAACTGTTTGATCGCCGCAGGGCGATAAACGTCGGCAGACACCACCAGCACTTTTTTCTTCTGTTTTTCTTTAAGGAACTTACCCAGTTTAGCCACACTGGTGGTTTTACCCGCACCTTGTAGGCCAGCCATTAACACCACTGCTGGCGGTTGCGCTGCCAGATTCAGTTCGTTATTGACCTCGCCCATGGCGGCAATAAGTTCATTCTTAACGATTTTGACGAATTCCTGACCCGGCGTGAGGCTTTTGTTCACCTCATGCCCGACAGCACGCTCTTTTACCCGGTTAATAAAGTCACGAACCACCGGCAGAGCTACGTCAGCCTCCAATAACGCCATGCGTACTTCACGTAGCGTTTCTTTAATATTTTCTTCTGTCAGCCGGCCACGGCCGCTGATATTGCGCAGTGTGCGCGACAATCGATCAGTTAAGTTCTCAAACATTGTCTCATACTCAACGTGGAAACAGGCCGCTCTGGCGACACAATGGGGGGATTATAACACGAAGCTTAAACGATCTCTGCTCTCACATCGGAGAACGGTTGGAGAGGGACGCTCTCAACGCTATACTGGCTATCTAATTCACTTAGCCGATGCCCATATACCGCTATGCCCGTGTTCTCCATTTTGGCTTTGATCGCTTACTCACTCAGTCTGGGCTTGATTGTCCCAAGTCTGGTGCAGAAAAATAGTGCTTACCGGCGCCTGGCGCTGATTTCTGCCGTCGTGGCGCTAGTGTGCCATGCTATTGCTCTGAAGCATCAGATTTTTGATGTCGGCGGCGGTCAAAATCTGACTTTATTGAATATTGGCTCCATTGTCGGGCTGATGATCTGCACTATTATGACTATCGTCGCCTCACAGGGGCGTGGTTGGTTCTTGTTGCCGATTGTCTACAGCTTTGCCATGATTAATCTGGCACTTGCCAGTTTGTTGCCAGGTGAATTCATTACCCATTTGGAAGCCAGCCCTGCCATTTTTGTCCACATTGGGCTAGCCCTCTTTGCCTATGCAACACTTATCATCGCAGCACTGTATGCCCTGCAATTAGCTTGGCTTGATTATCAATTAAAAAATAAGAAAGTCACCTTTAATGCTGATATGCCGCCCTTGATGAGCATTGAACGCAAAATGTTTCATATCACCCAAATTGGGGTGGTCTTGCTGACCCTAACGCTGTGTACTGGCCTGCTTTATATGGATGATATATTCAGTAAAGAAAACGTCCATAAAGCGGTGTTATCAATCATGGCCTGGTTTGTCTATATTGTCTTATTGTGGGGCCATTACCATGAAGGTTGGCGCGGGCGTAGAGTAATTTGGTTCAGTTTTGCAGGCGCATTTTTGCTAACTTTGGCCTATTTTGGCAGCCGCTTACTGCAGGAAATTATGATCTCTTAGCCGTAACCATCCGCACATGACCTTGTTGAACTGAACTAGCAGGGCCTTCATATCATTAAAGGAACACTGTGTTGGATCATGTTTCCACTAGCACGCTGATCATCATCCTGGTCATTATGATCGTGGTTTCGGCTTATTTTTCTGCCTCCGAAACCGGCATGATGACGCTTAATCGCTATCGATTACGCCATTTGTCCAAACAGGGTAACCGTGCCGCACGGCGGGTTGAAAAGCTGCTGCGCCGCCCTGACCGCCTGATAAGTTTGGTCTTAATCGGCAATAATCTGGTCAATATTTTAGCCTCAGCACTGGCAACAATTGTTGGCATCCGGCTCTATGGCAATGCTGGGGTTGCTATCGCCACTGGCGTATTAACTTTTGTGGTCCTAATTTTTGCTGAAGTTATGCCGAAAACTATCGCCGCCCTTTATCCTGAGCGCGTTGCATTCCCCAGCAGTGTTTTACTGGCCCCATTACAAAAAATCATGCTGCCACTGGTATGGTTACTCAATACCATCACCCGTGGACTGATGCGCCTGTGTGGCATTCGCGGAAATGTACACCGCAGTGATGCGGTCAGTCAGGATGAATTACGCAGTATTGTGAATGAATCACACTCACAAATTTCTCGTCGTAATCAAGATATGTTGATATCAGTGCTGGATCTGGAAAAAGTCACTGTCAGCGATATTATGGTGCCGCGTAATGAAGTGGTCGGCATTGATATCAATGATGATTGGAAATCAATCATGCGGCAGCTAACACACTCGCCGCATGGTCGCATTGTGTTGTATCGTCAATCATTGGATGATGCTATCGGTATGCTGCGGGTGCGGGAAGCCTACCGGCTGATGACAGAGAAGAAAGAATTCAATAAAGAAAATCTGTTGCGGGCGGCTGATGAAATCTATTTCATTCCCGAAGGCACACCATTGAATGTACAACTGGTGAAATTTCAACGTAATAAAGAGAAAGTCGGCATGATCGTCGACGAATATGGTGATATTCAAGGATTAGTGACAGTGGAAGATATTCTGGAAGAGATCGTCGGCGATTTTACCACATCCATGTCACCTAGCCTGGCAGAAGAGGTTAATCCACAAAGTGATGGCTCAGTACTGATTGATGGTAGCGCCAATGTGCGTGGACTGAATAAAGCATTCAACTGGTCACTCCCAGTGGACGCCCGCACTATCAATGGCATGTTATTGGAGGAGCTGGAGGATATTCCCCAGATAGATGCTCAGGTTCGTATTGGAAACTATCTGATTGATGTGCTGGATGTACAAGAAAACATGATTAAGCGGGTGCGAGTGACACCTATCCTACCGGATAATCATGTTGGGTAATCCCACGACTCGGTGATATCGACGGACATAAAAAAGACGCCTTTGCAGCGTCTTTTTTGCATTTATCTACCGAACATCAAAATCGACAACTGAAAACTAGATATGTAATTCAGTCAGTTTTTCTTTCGGCAATGCCAGCTCTTCGTTGTGATTGATACGCACGCCGCGGTCGATAATCCCTTTGGCAATCTCCTGCGCCTCTTCCAGCGAATGCATATGGTAAGTACCACACTGATATTCGTTCAATTCAGGAATTTTTCGCTGGTCGGTCACTTTCAATACATCAGCCATTGCCGCTTTCCAGGCATCAGCAACGCGTTGCTCATCTGGCGTACCTATCAGGCTCATATAGAAACCAGTACGGCATCCCATTGGGGAGATATCGATAATCTCCACGCCATTACCATTGAGATGGTTACGCATAAAACCGGCAAACAAGTGCTCAAGTGTATGAATCCCTCGTTCTGGCATCACTTCTTTATTTGGCACACAGAAACGTAAATCGAATACCGTTATCTCGTCGCCATGAGGGGTTTTCATCGTCTTAGCAATGCGTACAGCCGGAGCTTTCATAATGGTATGGTCTACGGTAAAGCTATCCAATAATGGCATTTAGTTACCTCCTCATAAAAAAATAATTTTTATTCGATCTTTTTTTCGCAACCGGTGAAACTTTTTGGTATCCCGCACGTCTTAATATGTGAAAGACGCGCATTTGTTATCATCATCCCTGTTTTCAGAGATGTTAATTTGGCCACAGCAATGTGGCCTTTTCTTTTTTATTGGCCGCCGTGAAGCGCCAAATACTCTTCAAAGCTTAGCTTATCTTTCGACTCCAGCTCACGTTGACGCACCCAAGAGGCTGTGCCCTCTTCAGATAATTGCTCTTCAGTTAGCAATTCCAAAGGTTCTGTTTGCAGCATTTCCCGGTAGCGTTCGGCTAACTCAAGACCAACACCACCAATACCACCTTCTTTCATTGCTTGCAAAATACGCGCTGAGAACGTCAAACTCGGATCATCAAAGAACGCGACAAGTTCGTCACAAACCTGTTGATATTCAGTGCTATCTTTACCATCCAATACTTCGGCAACACGGCGCAAGTCGGCAAACAGATCTTTACCCACTTTCTCCAGCGGCTCACGGGTATCATTACAACCCATACCGATAGTCTGACCGGGTTTACGCCCTTCCAAAATGACCCGATTCCAGTTTTTCCGAGTACACAGTAATTCGTCACTGCTCATTTCAGGCGCATCAGCCAACACACACCAAATCAAGAATAAATCGAGGAACCGCGCCTGTACGGCATCAACACCGATAGGTGAGAATGGGTTAATGTCCAAAGAGCGAACTTCAATATATTCAATCCCACCGCGCAACAAAGCATCAGAGGGGGATTCGCCAGCACGAGTCACTCGCTTAGGCCGAATTGGGGCATAGAGTTCATTTTCAATCTGTAACACATTGGTGTTCAGTTGCAGATGACGCTCACCATCTTTTAGCCCCAATGCTGCATATTCTTCTGATGGCGTTTTAATTGCGCGCTTCAGCCCAGCAACATAGGTATGCAGGTCATTAAACGTAATACCCA
Source organism: Yersinia sp. Marseille-Q5920 (assembly GCF_946902935.1). Lineage (NCBI taxonomy): Bacteria > Pseudomonadati > Pseudomonadota > Gammaproteobacteria > Enterobacterales > Yersiniaceae > Yersinia > Yersinia sp. Marseille-Q5920. The sequence goes on from NZ_CAMPQA010000014.1 coordinate 21,421, forward strand.
AATTACTCTGTGATTTATTGGTATAACCCAAGTCACTCAAGCGTAATGAGGTGGCATAAGGCAGATAACACATTCCTTTATCATTGCGTTCAAACGGCAAGGCAGTTTCACGCCCTTGCAGGAATGACGCGCAAATTGCCGGTGAAGCACCAAACAGATAAGGGATAACCCAGCCAAAACGATAATAATTGCGGATCAGGCGGAAATATCCGGCGGAAATTTCTTCCTTGCCACTTTTTTCATCGGTAACACCCGCCCATGCCTGCCAAAACTCTAGCGGCAAAGAGAAATTATAGTGCACACCTGAAATCGTTTGCATCAAGGCACCATAACGATTTTTCAAACCCTCACGGTAAAGTGTCTTGAAACGACCAATATTAGAAGAACCATATTTAGCCAGCTCAATATCCTGCTCTGCACCAATAAAGCAAGGCATGCTCAGTGGCCACATGCGCTCATCACCCAACTTACGGGCGGTATAGCGATGGATATCGCGCAAAAAAGCCAGCAGATGGTCAATATCGCCATCTACCGGTGTAATGAATTCCAGCAATGCCTCAGCAAAGTCGGTGGTAATCCACTGATGAGTTAATGCGGCACCCAATGACTCTGGATGGCCCGTCGAGGCTAATTGGCCATCGGCAGTCACTCTCAATGTTTCCCGCTCGATACCACGACGGATACCTTTCAGGGCTTTAGGGTGCGCTTCCAGCCAAGTTAGCGCGTGTGATACATCCGGGATCAAATCGACCTCCCGCTCTTGAAAACCATAACTCGCCAGCATACTGAAACTGCATAGATGTGACTATGTAAGTTTGTCACACTCTTTACTGCCACCAGGCAATTCCTTGTAGCGTGACTACCGTTAACACGATATAACGCAATGCTTTTCCCAGACACAGAAAAAAAACCACAAGACCCCAGGGCATACGCAACCAGCCTGCTAACACACACATCAAATCGCCCACCACCGGTAACCAGCTCAATAATAAAGCTGCCGGGCCAAAACGTTGAAGCCAGCCAAGAGCTGTACTCATCCCGCGCTGTGGCTTTAGTTCCGGTAGTAAGCGGCCTATAACAACATTAGTTAGCCCCCCAAGGGTATTTCCGACGGTAGCAGACAACACCAGCATCATGGCCGGCGCACTCCCTGCCGTTAAGAGGGTGACTAACAGAATTTCCGAATTTCCCGGTAAGAGCGTTGCGCTAAGAAAGCTACTCCCAAATAATGAAGCAATAGCTAGCGTACTACTCACAGTAGACGCACATCAACTACTGCCATATTGGCTCTTTTTGCCGCCTCAACACCAAAATCAGCATCTTCAAAGACCACACACTTCTGTGCAGGCACACCGAGTAACTGCGCGCAGCGCAAGAATGTCTCAGGCGCTGGCTTATGTTGAGTAACATCATCGGCACCGACAATGACATCAAAATAGTCACGTAATCCTAAGTGGCGTAAAAGCAGCTCTGCCATGGCGTGTTCGCTTCCAGTGCCAACAGCCATAGGTTTACGCCCATGATAGGCTTTAACCACGCCTATGAGCGGCAGAGGCTTCACATTATCCATCAACAGTGATTTAAACAATGCGGTTTTTTCAGCAGCCAACAAATGGGGATCCAGATCCGCTTGATGATTAGCAATAATTACGCTAGCAATTTGCCACGTAGGTGCGCCATTCAAAGCGACCAAGGCCTGCTCGTCAAAAGCCATACCATAAGGCGTCAGTACCTGCCGCCATGCCTGACGGTGCGTGGGCTCGGTATCCAGGATGGTGCCATCCATATCAAAAATCAGGCCTTCATAGCGATCGTACATCGTGACCCCACGACCAGGGAAAAAATGAAAAGCTACTTTATCGCAAACTAACTAAATTGTCGCTCACTGTATAATCAATTGAATTTAATCAAAAAAATATCATTCCCAAAAGGAAATAGCGCTATAACACATAGTGAAAATCAATGAGCTGAAAGGGATAAAAGATAAGAGGCTGAAAACATTCAAATGGCAGTGCGGCGTAAGGTCTAAAAAGCAGAAAACCCCGCCGTAGCGAGGTTTCTTAATATGGTGCACCCAGGAAGATTCGAACTTCCGACCGCTCGGTTCGTAGCCGAGTACTCTATCCAGCTGAGCTATGGGTGCAATTTTTTATTTCTAATTTTACGAGGGTGTTTCAGTGAGTGAAACTTAACAACAAGATTGATGACCTAGAAGATGGTGCACCCAGGAAGATTCGAACTTCCGACCGCTCGGTTCGTAGCCGAGTACTCTATCCAGCTGAGCTATGGGTGCAATTAATTCTTTGACACTACCTGATGTTCATTTGACTATTTCACCATACTGCAAAATATGGTGCACCCAGGAAGATTCGAACTTCCGACCGCTCGGTTCGTAGCCGAGTACTCTATCCAGCTGAGCTATGGGTGCATAGTAAATGGCGGTGAGGGAGGGATTCGAACCCTCGATACAGCTTTTGACCGTATACTCCCTTAGCAGGGGAGCGCCTTCAGCCTCTCGGCCACCTCACCATACGCTTCTTTCGAATTGTGCCTAACTTGCTTTTGAAGAAGCTCATCGGCACTGCGTGGCGCACATATTACTTTCCCGCACTTATAAGTCAAACAATTTTTCCTAACTCACGTTCATTTGCACAATTCACACACAACATGGGCAGTTTCACGTCAAAAAGAGTGTTTTATCAACAGGGAAGATAGCGTTTATTGTGGTGTAGCTAGAGAGCGAGAAAAAAGAAATTATCCTGTTCACCCCATTAGATTAGTCGTGAGCAGATAATTATTACAGAAATAAGAACACAAAAAGGGGATGAAGAGCGAAATGAGGGGGGGAATAAACAGCAGTAGCGCCTCGTGTAACACGAGACGCTTCTTCAAAATCAGTAAGTCGTCGGTTGAGACTTTTCTGCTTGGATACGCTGGTAGATTTCTTCACGGTGAACAGAAACCTCTTTCGGAGCATTTACACCAATACGGACTTGGTTGCCTTTAACCCCTAATACAGTAACCGTAACCTCATCGCCAATCATGAGTGTTTCACCAACTCGACGAGTCAGAATAAGCATTCTTTGCTCCTTGAAAAATTAAAAGAGTCGGGTCTCTCAGTTTCCCCGCCATTATCCATCATACACCGTGAAAACGTAAGCTATCACATTCACATAAAATGTAAGTAGCTTGGTCAAGTCTCTAACTAATACAAGTTTAGCTGAAGCAAACAACTTTGCGTTTAACTTTGTTTTCGAACTATGACAGGAAAATTGAAAAACGCCATACCCAACATACAGATATGGCGTATTGATTTAATAGGCCATTACTGACTTATAATCGGGATGCTACCCATGCTTCAACACTGGCTAACGCTGATGGCAATGCTTGCACATCGGTACCACCCGCCTGAGCCATATCAGGGCGCCCACCGCCTTTACCGCCGACCTGCTGGGCAATATCGGCGATTAACTCACCCGCTTTTACTTTACCGGTGAGATCTTTGGTTACACCAACGATTAGGCTGACCTTATCATCTGCGGTAGTTGCCAGCACAATAATTGCAGAACCCAGTTGATTTTTAAGATCATCAACCATAGTACGCAACATTTTTGGCTCAACATTATCCAACTGGCTAACTAAAAGTTTCACACCATTGATCAATTTCGCACTAGACGATAATGAAGCACTTTCCTGAGCAGCTTGCTGATCTTTCAATTGCTGGAGTTCACGCTCGAGCATTTTACTGCGATCCAGCACCGCACGAACTTTATCGGCTAGATTATGGGTATCACCTTTAACCAAATGAGCAACATCCGAAAGCAGGTCACTCTGCTGGTGTAGTAGCTCGATAGCCCCCTCGCCAGTGACTGCTTCAATACGGCGAATTCCGGCGGCAGTACCTGATTCAGACAAAATACGGAACAAGCCGATATCACCGGTACGGTTAGCATGAATACCACCACATAGCTCGGTTGAGAAATCACCCATGGTCAAGACTCTCACCTGGTCATCATACTTCTCGCCGAACAGAGCCATCGCGCCTTTTTCTTTCGCCGCATCCAACTCCATCACTTCGGTTTGAACGGGCATATTACGGCGAATTTGCTCGTTAACTATGTCCTCTACCAGGCGAATCTGTTCCGGTTTCATTGCTTCAAAATGCGAGAAATCGAAACGCAGGTATTTATCATTAACTAATGAGCCTTTTTGAGCAACGTGCTCGCCCAGTGTTTTGCGTAATGCTGCATGCAGTAAATGAGTTGCAGAATGGTTCAAACGAATACGGTTACGCCGTGCAACATCCACCTGAGCATCAATGCTGTGATTAACTCGCAATGTTCCATGAGTTAACTGCCCTAAATGGCCAATAGCCTGACCATATTTCTGAGTGTCAGCCACAGCAAAAGTTGCAGTCGCATTTTTCAGTTCGCCTTTATCGCCAACCTGGCCGCCAGACTCACCGTAGAATGGGGTTTGACTCAGAACAACAACAGCCTCTTCACCTTCATGAATCTCATCAACAGCTTCGCCATTGCGGAACAACGCGGTCACAGTTGACTGCTGCTGAGCATGATCATAGCCAGAGAACTCACTTGCTCTGTCAACACGGATCAAGCTGTTATAATCGGCACCAAAACCACTGGATTCACGAGCTCGGCGACGTTGCGCTTCCATTGCTTGTTCAAAACCGGCTTCATCCACTTTCAGATTACGTTCACGGCAGACATCTGCGGTTAAATCAACCGGGAAGCCGTAGGTATCGTACAGGCGGAAAGCAGTCTCGCCATCGAGGGTATCACCGGTCAATTTACTAAGTTCTTCATCCAACAGAGCTAAGCCGCGCTCTAATGTCCGCGCAAACTGTTCCTCTTCGGTTTTCAGAACCTGTTCAACCATCGCCTGCTGTTGCTTCAATTCATCAGCAGCAGACCCCATTACAGCAATCAGCGGAGCAACCAGTTTGTAGAAGAAAGTCTCTTTCGCGCCCAGCATATTGCCATGGCGGATAGCTCGACGAATGATACGGCGCAGTACATAACCACGGTTTTCATTCGACGGAATAACACCATCAGAAATAAGGAAAGCGCAAGAGCGGATATGGTCAGCAATAACTCGCAGCGACTTGCTAGAAAGATCAGTCGCACCAGTAACTTCCGCTACCGCTTTGATCAAATCGCGGAACAGGTCAATCTCGTAGTTCGAGTTAACATGTTGTAATACCGCAGCAATACGCTCAAGCCCCATACCGGTATCAACCGATGGCTGAGGCAATGGCAGCATCGTGCCATCAGACTGGCGGTTGAACTGCATGAAGACAATATTCCAGATCTCAATATAGCGATCGCCGTCTTCTTCAGCCGATCCTGGCGGCCCTCCCCAAATGTGGTCACCATGGTCAAAGAAAATCTCTGTACATGGACCGCAAGGGCCAGTATCACCCATTTGCCAGAAGTTATCTGATGCAAATGCACCGCCTTTGTTATCACCAATACGGATAATACGCTCACGCGGGATCCCGATATCATTAGCCCAGATTTCATAGGCTTCATCGTCGGTTTCGTAAACGGTTACCCACAGTTTCTCTTTCGGTAAATTAAACCACTGTTCGCCAGTTAATAACTCCCAAGCGAAACTGATGGCATCATGTTTGAAGTAATCGCCGAAGCTGAAGTTACCTAACATTTCAAAGAATGTATGATGACGCGCGGTATAGCCTACGTTTTCAAGGTCATTATGCTTACCACCTGCTCGCACACAGCGCTGAGAGGTTGTCGCCCGGGAGTATGCCCGTTTATCCAAACCTAAGAAAACATCCTTAAACTGGTTCATCCCGGCATTGGTAAACAACAGCGTAGGGTCATTATTAGGGACCAAAGAGCTGCTTGATACAACCTGATGTCCCTTGCTATGGAAGAAATCGAGAAACGCTTGACGAATCTCAGCGGTGCTCTTGCTCATAATTGCCCCGGAAACAAGCTAAAAGAATAGCCCGCGAGCGGATCGCGTTACTTTAAATAGCAACACAAAGGGTAAGCTCACGAACAAAAAGTGGGACTAAGATAAATTTTCTTCGAGGGGAAGTAAAATCCTGTGTGCATTCATTCAACAAAATCATTGTAAATCGACTGAATTTCTTCCTGGAAAAAACCACGATAGAGCAGATAGCGCTGAACCTTAGCCTTTTCTTTCCATTCAACAGGTAAAACTTCACTAAATTTACGCTGCGCGATCTCTTTGGCAAGTAAACACCAATCTATTTCACTGATTTCAAAAGCAGCCTGAATGAGTTCTTTATCAACTCCCTTTTGTATCAATTCAGAACGGATACGCTGTGCGCCATATCCTTTACGACTACGACTCTTAATGTAACTGGCCGCAAAGCGGGAATCATCTAACCAATTATGTTGGTAGCAATAAGCAACAATTTGCTCAATAACTTTCGGATCAATCTCTGCGGCAGGTTCGCAATCCCCACTACCAGTGCGTTTTCCCCAATTTCCTTTTGCCGAAAATGGTTGTGCAGCAAGCTTGCGACGCAGTTCAGATTCACTATGATCACGTTGGGAGAGGAGTCTCATGGCACGGCTTAATAGGTCATTCATAAATATCCTTTTTACTTGAGCCGCAGCAGTGTTAGCGACACTTATTACTCAGCCTATCCGTGGCCTCACCACTGCAAACTTATTCAATTCAGTCTCCAACGCTAATTGTCTATAAGAAGCTGCCCCTCATTACTGACTGATATATTCATTCGTTTGTAGACTTGCTGCCACTTCGATTATGTTGGATATGAGCATAAATTCAGATTGTTGCGCACACCAGGATTGACTAAAACGGATACATCATTTACTAAAACGGCCCACGTATTAGGTGAGCCGCATGTTAACTACTTAATTTACTAATCAGGCCGATGGCCTTACAAATTAAAACTCTTCGCTGGTTTCATCTGCTTCATCAGCAAGTACTGCTGTGGCTACAGGTTGTTCGCCATTACCGCCATTGAGAAGCATTTCACGCAATTTCTTATCCAACTCAGCGGCAACCGCTGGGTTTTCTTTTAAGTAGTTACTGGCATTCGCTTTACCCTGACCAATCTTGTCACCGTTATAGCTATACCATGCACCAGCTTTCTCAATCAGTTTGTGTTTAACACCCAAATCAACCAATTCGCCATTAATATTGATTCCTTCACCGTACAGGATCTGGAATTCAGCTTGTTTAAATGGTGCTGCGATTTTGTTTTTCACCACTTTAACGCGAGTTTCACTACCCACAACCACATCACCGTCTTTTACTGCACCAATACGGCGAATGTCCAAACGCACGGAGGCATAAAATTTAAGGGCATTACCACCCGTCGTGGTTTCTGGGTTACCAAACATAACGCCGATTTTCATACGGATCTGGTTAATAAAGATCAATAAGGTATTAGCGTTCTTTAGGTTACCTGCCAACTTACGCATCGCCTGGCTCATCATACGTGCCGCGAGGCCCATGTGAGAATCACCGATTTCACCTTCGATTTCAGCTTTTGGTGTAAGTGCGGCTACGGAGTCAACGATAATGACATCAACTGCACCAGAGCGAGTCAACGCATCACAGATTTCCAGGGCTTGCTCACCCGTATCTGGTTGAGAACACAGCAAGTTATCAATATCTACACCTAATTTTTTGGCATAAATCGGGTCAAGTGCATGTTCAGCATCGATAAATGCGCAAGTTTTGCCTTCACGTTGTGCGGAAGCAATAACCTGTAAAGTCAGTGTTGTTTTACCTGATGATTCTGGGCCATAAATTTCAACAATACGCCCCATTGGCAGGCCACCAGCCCCCAATGCGATATCAAGAGAAAGTGAACCGGTAGAGATGGTTTCAACATCCATTGAGCGGTCTTCGCCAAGGCGCATGATAGAGCCTTTGCCGAATTGTTTTTCAATTTGGCCCAGTGCTGCTGCTAACGCCTTTTGTTTATTCTCATCAATAGCCATTTTTACTCCCTCTCTGGGATGCAGGATTGCCCCTATCATCACCACTGAATGTTGTTTTGTGCAGGAAATTACCACTAATTATACTGTACAATCATACAGTATCAAGACTAATTTTGCAGAAAATCATCTAATAGTGTTTGTAGTGCGAAAACAGCTGCTTGCAGCCTGACCTCGTCACGATCACCGGGAAAAATTTGTTTTGTAGCACTGACCTGACCGTCGCGCGTAGCAAAAGCAAACCACACGGTACCGACTGGCTTCTCTGCTGTGCCGCCATCAGGCCCGGCAATCCCGCTGATCGATACCGAGAAGTCCGCACTAGCTGCATGCAATGCGCCCTGTGCCATTTCCTGGACAACAGCTTCACTAACAGCACCGTATTGTGCCAATGTGCTTTCTTTTACACCCAGTAAATCATGCTTTGCCACATTGCTGTAAGTGACAAAGCCACGATCAAAATAGGCTGAACTGCCCGCAATATCCGTCAGAGCTTTGGCGACCCAGCCGCCAGTACAGGACTCAGCACAGGTCACCCAAGCACCTCGGGCCTTTAACTTATGACCAATTGCAATACTGAGCTGACGTAATTGTTTCTCGCTCATTGTTGCCCCTTACTCTTATTAAATCTTCTGGTGCTGATAGTAGCACTTCTTTAGCCCGTAACGGCAACCACTGCCAGTTATGCGAAACGCTTCGCAGGGTGCAATGAAAAAAAGCGCTTTTTCTTACAAAGCTTTACCTCAGAGACTGAGCTGTTAGTATCAAAATAAAGAAGATGCGGCTGGCAATCAGTGGTACCGGTGATTTATCCAGAATGATGAACTAAGGACGTGGCAGTGAAAAAAATTCTTAATGCCTTCTTCCCCCTCTATAGCGCAACCGTGTTGATGTTATTGGGTTCAGGTTTATTGACCACCTATATCTCGTTACGGTTGACCGCCATACATGTGTCTGGCACATTAATCGGGGCAATTATCGCCGCAAACTATATTGGGTTGGTTATCGGAGGCAAGGTAGGCCATTTCCTGATTGCTCGGGTGGGCCATATACGCGCCTATGTAGCCTGTGCAGGTATTATTACGGCAGCGGTCTTGAGCCATGGGCTTACGGAATACATCCCTGCCTGGGTGGTTCTACGCTTGATTATTGGCCTGTGTATGATGTGCCAGTTTATGGTACTGGAAAGCTGGCTTAATGATCAGGCCGAGTCCAATCAGCGCGGTACAGTATTTGGCTTTTATATGGCGGCAACCTATGCCGGTATGGCATTAGGCCAGGTGGTATTAATGCTTCAACCTGAATTAGGTTTAAGCACACTCATGATTATTGCTTTGTTCTTTGCTCTTTGTCTTGTGCCGGTTGCACTGACAACTCGCAGTAATGCCCAGCAGATGTCACCAGCCCCCATGGAGCTGAAATTCTTTATCAGCTCAATCCCCAAAATACTGGCTTCAACATTAGTCATTGGCATGATTGTCGGTTCGTTTTATGGCCTGGCACCGGTCTATGCCAGTTTACAATCGCTTTCAACGCAAGAAACTGGTTTGTTCATGGCGTTATCTATTTTTGCCGGATTGGTTGCTCAACTCCCACTCAGTTGGTTGTCCGACCGCTATAACCGCACACTATTGCTCCGTATTAACGCATTATTGCTGGCATTGACTGCACTGCCGCTGGCGCTGGTGCCTCATATCTCGTTTCATTTTTTATTGGTTTTAGGCTTTATAGTCAGTATGTTGCAGTTCACCCTTTATCCGTTGGTCGTTGCGTTAGCTAATGACCTGATTGCCCCAGAGCGGCGAGTTTCTTTAGCCGCATGTTTACTGATGTCATTCGGGGTAGGCGCGAGTATCGGCCCACTTGCTGTGGGGGCGTTGATTGCACCGCTGGGAGGCAATATTTTGTATGCGTTCTTCTCACTGTGCGGTTTAAGTCTGATAGCATTCAGCCGAACGATTAAACAAGATCAAGACGAATTTGTTAACGATGCTCCGGTGCCACATATGGCAATCCCCGACAGCTTGGTCAGTTCGCCTTTATCTCCAGCACTAAATCCCAGTTTTGATGAACAACTGATCCACGACATTATGCCGCCCCCCGATCAATCTGAAGCAGAAAAGGAACCCACAGAAAACCCACCTGAGGGTAATTCTCAACAGTAATAATACTGGTGATGGCATGGGGAGTGACGGCAAGAAAAGCAGTAGCAGGTCACAAACGCGTCGATTGAGGAAAACATTAGCTAAAACAACAAAGAAGAACACGGAGAAAAGGTGTTTTTAATAAGAAAAACCCATCAGAAGATGGGCTTGAAGAGATGAGCTTGTTCAGTGATATATCTCAACCACTGCTGGAGTTACCTGCAATTCATGTTGCCAATGGGTAAGTGTCAGAGTGGCTAACTCGGCCAACCCTTGATAAAACGGATGCCCCGCAGCAGACTGCTGCAAAGCTAAATAACGATACCCCCATGGCAGTAAATGATCTGCCAGTAACTCGGGTAAATCAGCAGGTTGATGTTCTGCCAGCCAGGCGGCCATCATGAGCATTAAACCGAACTGATCCTCCGGTTCTCCCTGTTCCAATGTGACTTCTACATGCTTTTGCGCCATCCAGTTACGCAGTTTTAGGGTGGAGTCGCCAAATAACACAATTTCTTTATCGAGATAGACGGAGCCCCAAGGTGGCGCGGGCAAAGCATAAGGGCCAATAAACAGCCGCTGCCAGGCTTCTTCTCGTGTTTCTTCACCTGCCGATTGCGCCAATAAAGCCGCAATTGGCAGCAATTGTTCTTCAGATCCATAAGGCCACTGTGCGGCCCATGAGCCATTGCTCAATTGCGCCACAATATCACTGCATTCAGGGCTATCTGGCTCACAATAAAACAATATACCTAAGACTCGCCCCGTCAGTTCAACCTGCTGATAAATCATGTCATTCCCACCGTCATATGCAGCCCATAAAACACGCCACGGCCAATCAATTCAGCAATAATAATCAATAACATGGCAAAAATCATTCCGAGAGTCATGGGCGCGCGCCCTCGGATTAACGGGCAAATCCAGCATCCCAACCCCAATACCAACAATACCAAGCGCCAGACCATCAAGGTGCCATAATGAGGAATAAGCTCGGAAGCTTGCTGTACTGAGCTGTAAATCAGCGGCAAACTCGCCGCCTGCATAATGACACTGGCGATACTGATAATCAGCGCCAATACACTGATCATCGGCAATTGCAGCATTGCTCGCCCATGAATATCAGCCAATTGCAGCAGCAGATAACCCAAAATCGGCCCGCCGATAAAGACGGTTAGCACAAAACTCAGCGGAGTATAAAGATTATCCCACGTCGGAACCGTATCAATGGAATAAACCCGGCACATGGCATAAACGAATACCACGCCCAACATCATCGCCACCACTAGCCAGATCTTACCCAGTACAGCGGGCATCTTATCCAATACGGCCAGTAACCAGTAAAAACCCGCTACGGCAAAGAACAGCGAACCGGCCGCTATCTCATTGCTCAGTGCTGATTCTCCGATGCGATTTAATGAGTTGAATGCCCGCATCGGCGAGCCAAGGTGCAGCGTCGAGGCGATAAAGGCCAGCGCCATTAGCACCCACAAGACAAACATACTGCGGTGAACCCGCTGTTGCTGCCCGCGGCTCAAGCCGCCAAATAGCAGTGTCAGCCCCAGGACAATAAAGCCCCCGACCACGCACTGCCCCAGTACTGTAAAGACCATTAGTGGCCATTCATGCCATCCCATACCCATATTATACCTCCTTCGGATTTGCCAGATGACCGGTGGTATCTCTGACCGGGCGGCTGTTGGCATTTGGTTTCACGACAATATTCGGTAAGGTAAAATGCGCGGCTGGCAGTGGTGCGACTTCGGCTAACTCACCATATTTCTCTCGCAATTCATCGATAGGGGCCATATCCAGCGCCCGCAATGGACAGGAATCAACACATATCGGTTTTTTACCTGCTGCCACTCGCTCGTAGCAACCGTCACACTTAGTCATATGCCCTTTTGCTTCGTCATATTGCGGTGCACCGTACGGGCAAGCCATATGGCAGTAGCGGCAACCAATACAAATATCCTCGTTCACCACCACAAAACCATCATCGCGCTTATGCATCGCGCCACTCGGGCACACTTTGGTACAGGCGGGATCACTACAATGGTTGCAGGCGATAGACAGATAGTAAGCAAACACATTCTGATGCCATGCACCGTTATCCTGCTGCCAGTCACCTCCGGCATATTCGTAAATGCGCCGGAAACTGACATCAGTTGATAAGTTTTTGAAATCCTTGCAAGCCAGTTCGCAAGTTTTGCACCCCGTGCAGCGGCTGGAGTCGATGTAAAAACCATATTGCGTCATCAGTTAGCTCCTTAAGCCTTGGTTACTTGAACGAGGTTGGTATGGGATGGATTCCCTTTCGCCAACGGAGAGGGGCGCTGTGTGGTCAATACGTTAATACTGCCGGCCCTGTCGATGCGGTTTTTATCCGGGCTGTACCACGCCCCCTCCCCTAGCGCCACCACACCTGGCATCATGCGCGGTGTGACTTTTGCATCAATTTGGACTTCACCACGGCCATTGAAGATCCGCACAAGATCGCCATTTTTGATGTCGCGCTCTCTGGCATCGAGTGGGTTAATCCACATTTCCTGGCGGCAGGAAGCTTTTAGTACATCGACGTTGCCATAAGTCGAGTGAGTTCTGGCTTTGTAATGGAAGCCGGTGAGTTGCAATGGATATTTCTGGTTTAACGGGTCGTCAAAACTCTCGAAACCCGCGGCGTACACTGGCAATGGATCAATAATATCGTCCGGCTGCAACTCCCAAGTGGCGGCGATTTGTGCCAATTCGGCAGAGTAAATTTCGATTTTTCCCGATGGAGTCGTTAACGGATTAGCCAAGGGATCGGCGCGGAATGCTTTATAGGCAACATGGTGCCCTGCCGGATCGCGCTTTTTAAAAATGCCCTGCTCGCGAAACTCCTCGAATGAAGGCAACTCAGGAATAGCCTGTTGTGATTGCTGATAAAGATGGCGCAACCAACCTTCCTGCGTGCGTCCTTCAGTAAATTGCTGCTCAACCCCCATGCGTTTTGCCAGCTCACTGGTCATTTCATAGATGTTTTTGCATTCAAAGCGCGGTTTGATGGCCTGATCAGCAAAAATCACATAGGCCATATTGCCGCTGGAAGCATCAAGGCAGAAATCCATCTGCTCAGAGGCGGTGCAGTCTGGCAGGATAATATCGGCATATTGGGCTGACGAAGTCATGTGGTTATCAATGACCACAATCATTTCGCATTTTTTATCATCTTGCAGAATGTCATGGGTGCGGTTGATTTCAGCATGCTGATTAATCAGGCAATTACTGGCGTAGTTCCAGATGAACTTGATTGGCACGTCCAGTTTATCTTTGCCTCGCACCCCGTCGCGGGTGGCGGTCATTTCTGGGCCGCGCTCAATGGCATCAGTCCACAAGAACATTGAAATACTGGTTTTAACCGGGTTTTCCAAAGTCGGCATACGGACAAACGGCAAGCTATAGGACCCCTCACGCGCACCTGAATTACCGCCATTGATCCCCACGTTGCCCGTCAGGATCGCTAGCATGGCAATGGCACGGCTGGCCGTTTCACCATTGGCATGGCGCTGTGGCCCCCAGCCTTGCGCAATATAAGCGGGCTTGACCGAGCCGATTTCGCGCCCCAATTTAATAATTTTCGCCGCCGGAATACCGGTGATGGCCTCCGCCCATTGCGGTGTTTTAGCGGTTTCATCCGCACCTTGCCCTAAAATATAGGCTTTATAATGGCTATTTTTCGGCGCACTTTCCGGTAGCGTTTTCTCGTCATAGCCAACACAGTATTTATCGAGGAACGGCTGATCCACCAAATTCTCACTGATCATCACATAAGCTAGCGCAGAAGCGAGTGCGGCATCCGTCCCCGGTCGCAGCGGGATCCATTCATCCTCACGACCGGCGGCGGTATCGGTATAACGCGGGTCAATCACAATCATCTTGGCATTGGATTTCTCCCTTGCCTGCTCCAGATAATAAGTCACACCACCGCCGCTCATCCGGGTTTCGCCGGGGTTATTACCAAACAACACCACCAGTTTGCTGTTTTCAATATCTGAAGGACTATTACCGTCGGCCCAGCCGCCATAGGTGTAATTCAGGCCAGCAGCAATTTGTGCTGTGCTGTAGTCACCATAATGATTGAGATAGCCGCCACAGCAATTCATCAACCGAGCCAATAAGGTGGAACCCGGCGGCCACGAGCGGGTCATGGTGCCGCCCAGTGTACCCGTGCCGTAATTCAGATAGATGGCTTCGTTTCCATATTCCTTGATGATGCCTTTCATGCTGGCGGCGAGGGTATCAAAAGCCTCATCCCATGAAATACGTTTGAACTTGCCTTCCCCGCGTGCGCCGACACGTTTCATCGGGTATTTCAACCGGTCAGGGTTATACACCCGGCGGCGCATGGAGCGGCCACGTAAACAAGCTCGCACTTGGTGCAAACCTTCAAAATTGTCGTCACCGGTATTGTCGGTTTCAACGTATTTAATTTCATCATCAACCACATGCATGCGTAATGGACAGCGGCTGCCGCAGTTAACGGTGCAAGCGCTCCATATCACTTTGCCATCATTAGCCGGGTTTATAGCAGATTGAACCGCGCGGGCAGTGCGCGAAAAGGGTAACGAAAATGCCCCAGTCGCCACGGCGAGGCCGCCGATAAGAGTGGTTTGGACTAGTTTTCGGCGAGAAACTTCTGCCGTAAACAGCCGGGATTCATTGGTCTCTTTCATAAGATGCCCACTTGGTTGCATTCCAGAAAATAGATAACACCCCAAGGGATGGAATCCGATTAATTCAAAAAAATGAGTAATTCAGCGGGAGGGAGATTAAGACTGAGCGCAGTGGCCCAATGACAGCAATTGTTATAATTAGGATAATAAATAGCCCGTCCCGCACCAGCAACCCTACCTCTTTTGAGTGGGGCGGGAGTTGTTTGGTATCAATAAAGCTCTGAGGATGACGTTATCTCCATGGCTTTATGGCCAATTTGTGACAGACACCCTTATTTATAGAATGGGTCATTGAACCCAAAAGCGCGGATCAACAGGTAGAGTTTAGCGGTGCTATAGCCAAAATAATGGGAGTTGTAGGCAGGCGGCAAGCGAATGAATCCCGATGAGCTTACTGAAGTCAAGTGATTCGGGTGAGTGAGCGCAGCCAACAACCCTGCGACTTCAAGTATGAAAGATATGTACTGGCGGTCAGCCAGTGTCCCACCAACGTCCTGCCAAAACCATCGATAAGTGCGGAAAATGAGACCCACCCTTTATTAAGGAGCTGGAGCCGTCGCCTCGCGTTAACAATCTATAGTAAGATCATCGCCAAAGTCAGAGTTAAAAAAATATCGACTTGGCTCAGCTAATGGTTCCACTAACGATTGTTTCTGTTATCGAACACTTTCGCTAACAGATGTTGAATGTGAGAAAAATATGTCAAACAAACCGTTCCACTATCAGGATCCCTTCCCACTAAAGGAAGACGATACTGAGTATTACCTTGTCAGTAATAATCACGTCTCGGTTACACAGTTTGAAGGCCACGACATTCTGAAAGTCGAGCCAGAAGCCCTGACCCTCCTCGCCCAACATGCTTTCCATGACGCTTCATTCTTGCTCCGCCCCGCGCACCAAAAGCAAGTCGCCGCTATTTTGGATGACCCCGAAGCCAGCGAAAATGACAAATATGTTGCCCTGCAATTCCTGCGTAACTCAGAAATTTCGGCCAAAGGAATTTTACCGACCTGTCAGGATACTGGCACCGCCATTATCCAGGGCAAAAAAGGTCAACGCGTCTGGACTGGCGGTAACGATGCCGAAGCCCTGTCGCGCGGCGTGTATAACACTTTTATTGAGGATAACCTGCGCTACTCGCAAAACGCGGCGCTGGATATGTACAAAGAAGTGAACACCGGCACCAACCTGCCAGCGCAAATCGATCTGTACAGCACCGAGGGCGAAGATTACAAATTCCTGTTCGTCACCAAAGGTGGCGGCTCAGCGAACAAAACCTATCTGTATCAGGAAACTAAAGCGCTGCTGTCACCGGGTAAGTTGAAAGACTATCTGGTTGAGAAAATGCGCACTTTGGGTACGGCGGCTTGCCCACCATACCATATTGCTTTTGTTATCGGCGGCACCTCGGCTGAGAGCACGCTCAAGACCGTCAAGCTGGCCTCCACCAAATATTATGATGGCCTGCCGACAGAGGGGAATGAGCACGGGCAAGCTTTCCGCGATGTTCAGCTTGAACAAGAATTATTGGCAGCCGCGCAAGACTTAGGTCTGGGCGCACAATTTGGCGGTAAGTACTTTGCTCACGATGTGCGCGTGGTTCGCCTGCCACGCCACGGTGCATCTTGCCCGGTTGGGATGGGAGTTTCCTGCTCTGCTGACCGTAATATCAAAGGCAAAATTAACCGCAAAGGTATCTGGCTGGAAAAACTGGAGCAAAATCCGGGGAAATATATCCCTGAGCATCTGCGCAACAGCACTGAAGGCAAAGTGGTCAAAATCGACCTTAATCGCCCGATGGCCGATATCTTAAAAGAGCTGTCGCAGTATCCGGTTTCTACCCGCTTGTCATTGACCGGAACTATTATTGTTGGCCGCGATATTGCCCATGCCAAATTAAAAGAGCGGCTGGATAACGGCGAAGGTTTACCGCAATACATTAAAGATCATCCGATTTACTACGCGGGGCCAGCCAAAACACCAGAAGGTTATGCTTCCGGCTCACTCGGGCCAACCACGGCGGGCCGCATGGATTCTTATGTGGATCTGCTGCAATCCCACGGCGGCAGCATGATCATGCTGGCGAAAGGGAACCGCAGCCAACAAGTGACGGATGCTTGTCACAAACACGGCGGTTTCTATCTGGGCAGTATCGGCGGCCCTGCGGCGGTGTTGGCGCAAAATAGCATCAAAAGTCTGGAATGTGTGGAATATCCTGAATTGGGGATGGAAGCCATCTGGAAAATTGAAGTAGAAGATTTCCCGGCCTTTATCCTGGTGGATGATAAAGGTAATGATTTCTTCCAACAGATTCAGGCAGAGAAATGTAACCGCTGCGGTTAACAGTAAAAGCCAACCTCGGTGATTTCGCCGGGGTTGGCTTTATGAGAAATGAAAAGATGACAAATAAAAATCTTACCGATAAAAACAGACAAAATATTGAATAAACTTTAAGCACTCCACTGGTGCAATTTATTAACCTCCACCGCTATATTCCACAAGTTTTTCCTGGCTAATCTCACCGCTTTGCTCTTCCTCACCCGCCGTTAGCGCTTGCGCATTAATGAGCTATTTTCGTGCAACAGAAAGCCCTGATTTAGTGCAACGATTTTCAATTTTACTATTTGATTTTTATTGAAAATTCTTCGTTGACAACCACTCGAAATGCTTTTTATAGTGGCCATGACTTCTCCGCAAGAACGCCAACGTTGTCGGCTTGTGGTTATGGCAATAGAGCCCTCGCAATGTCATCTGACTTTGCCGGGCTTTTTTTTGGCTTTTTTTCAGACCCACTTTTTAACCAATGCCGGGGTACTTATGTTCAGAACAAAATGGTCCAAAATAAAGTGTCATCACACCACGCTGTCAATTGCGCTGGCAGCTGCATTTGCCGTGTCCTACTCAGGTATGGCGATGGCGGCAGAAACACCGGTGAAAATCGGTTTATTGGAAGATGCATCCGGTAACTTTGCCTTACCGGTGATTCCCAAAATTCATGCCACAGAGCTGGCTGTAGAAGAAATTAATGCCAAAGGCGGCATACTCGGACGCCAAATCGAGCTGGTCAAATACGATACGCAATCCGATAACACCCGCTTTCAACAAATGGCTCGTCGCTTAATTAAAAATGACAAAGTGGATGTGATATTCGGGGCATTTTCCAGTGCCTCGCGCGAAGCTATCCGCCCAATAATGGATCGCGAAAAGCAGCTCTATTGGTATAACAATCAGTATGAAGGCGGGGTGTGTGACTCTAATGTGTTTGTCACCGGTGCCGTGCCTGAACAGCAATTCTCCACTTTGATCCCGTGGATGATGGAGAAGTACGGCAAAAAAGTTTACACCATTGCCGCCGACTATAACTTTGGGCAAATCTCGGCTGAATGGGTGCGCAAAATTGTCGAAGAAAATGGCGGCACCATGGTGGGCGAGGAGTTTATCCCGCTGAGTGTTTCACAATTTGGTCAAACCATTCAAAACATCCAGAAAGCCAAACCTGATTTCGTGATGACCTTGCTGGTCGGAGCCAATCAATCCTCTTATTACGAGCAGCAAGCGGCGGCAAAACTGAACTTACCTATGGGCAGCTCGGTGAGTGTCGGCCAGGCTTATGAGCACAAGCGCTTTAAAGCTCCGGCACTGAAAGATATGTATATCACGGCTAACTACATTGAAGAGGTGGATAGCCCCGCCAGCAATGATTTCAAACAGCGTTTCCATGCCAAATTCCCGAATGAGCCTTACATCAATCAGGAAGCAGCCAATGCTTATGATGCAGTTTATCTGTACAAAGCAGCCGTAGAAAAGGCGGGCAGTACAGATATGGACGCAGTGCGTAAGTCACTGGAAAGCGGTGATATTTGTACCGATGGCCCCTCAGGAAAAGTCTGTATCGATCCGAAAAGTCATCATTTGAGCCACACCATCTATCTGGCTCATGTGAAAGACGACCACTCGATCGAAATCCCGAAAGTGTGGACGGACATCAAACCTTATTGGTTGGGTGAAGCGGGTTGTGATTTGCCGGTGAAACCTGATAACAGCCAATACACCCCATCATCTCCACCGAAAAAAGCCTAAATAGAGTCATTTTGTCGGGAAGTGGCCGCCTCAGGCGGGCTTCCCTGTGTTCTCCATTTTCAATGGTGTCAATCAGGACACCCAGGATTGCCAAACAATGTTAACGCTATCCTTTCTCTATTCGGTGATTTATCAGTTTGGCGATAACTTCGCCTATCTGGTGCTGGCAGCACTGGGGCTGGCGGTTATTTTTGGCATGATGGGCGTGATCAATCTGGCGCACGGCGAATTCATTATGTGTGGTGCTTATGTCACCATTCTGATGAATAAAGCGGGCTTGCCTCTGCCTTTTGCCATGCTGGCCGGCACTTTGGCGGCGGCGTTCTTCGGCGGTGTAGTCGAGCGCCTGGTGGTGCGCCATCTCTATGGCCGTTTGTATGATTCCGTGGTCGCCACTTGGGCTATCAGTTTGATTGTACAGCAAAGTATGTTGCTGATTGCCGGCCCGTCACTGGAGGGGTTGTCGACACCTTTCGGCTCTTTCACCCTCGGCGACTACTCGTTTGCCACTTACCGTGCATTACTGCCCTTCTTCGCCATTGCCATTTTAATGGTGCTCTATTGGCTATTTTTCCACACCAATTACGGTGTTTGCGCCAGAGCCACCATTCAAAATGCCCGCATGGCTTCTTGTTTGGGTTTGGAAACTGACCGGATTTATACCCTGACATTCGCGCTAGGGGCTGGGCTGGCTGGATTAGCAGGGGCCATTTATGCCCCAACACTGACCGCCGTCCCCACCATGGGCAGCAGTTTTATCGTGCAAGCCTTTGTTTCGGTGGTTGTGGGGGGCGCAAATGTACTTGTTGGCACCATTCCTGCAGCGATTGCATTAGGCGCAATACAAACTGGGCTGAATTCCTGGTATGGGCAATTAGCCGGGCAAGTTGGCTTATTGGTTACCGCCGTCTTGGTTATCCGCTTATTACCTAACGGTATTGGCAGCCTGTTTACCCGTAACCGCTAGGAGCTGCATGTGACAACAACTTCTGTTCATTTATCGGCGGCAAAACAACGCACGCCGTCCACCACTCGGCTGGCTGCGCTGCTTATTCTGGCGGGCGCTCTCGCCCTGCCGTTGGTGGTCGATAGCGCCATGATCGGCGACTTTTCCTACTTCCTCCTGTGGACATTCTGTGCCATCGGGTTGGCGGCAATGTGGGGGCATGGCGGCATTTTATCTTTCGGGCAGACCGCCTTCTTTGGCCTTGCCGGTTACACCTACGGCGTGATGACGTTGAATTTCGGCGATGGTGTGCTCTCCACCTGGTCGGGCTTGATTATGGCCTTGCTGGTGGCCGCTGCGGTGGCTGCGGCACTGGGTTACTTGATGTTTTACGGCGGAGTGACCGGCATTTTTATCGGCATCGTGACCCTGTCTTTCACTCTGGTGCTGGAAACTTTTATGTCGCAGACCGCTGGCCCGCAATGGACTATCGGCAGTGCGCGACTGAATGGTTTTAATGGCATGTCCGGCATGCCGCCACTCTCCCTGCCGTGGTTCGACGGCAAATTGCTGGCACTGGAAGGTAATGCCTTTTACTACCTGATTATTCTGCTGCTTGCTGGTGTTTACTGGGGGGTTCGGCGGTTATTGCGCTCTAATTTTGGCCTGACACTGGCCTCTATCCGCGAGAACCCGCGCCGGGCAGAAATGCTGGGGATTGATATCCGCCGCTACCAATTACTGGTGTTTGTGCTCGGCGGTGTGCTCTCCGGGTTATCCGGTGCGCTGTATACCTTATGGGGTTCTTATATCACGCCGTCCTCCATGGGGCTGACCGCCGCCGCAATGCCAGTTATTTGGGTAGCGACCGCCGGGCGTAAAAATATTTTTGGTACTGCGGTCATCACCGCCCTGCTGGTGTGGCTATCCCAATGGCTGGCTATTTACGGCAGCGAATACGCCATGATTTTGCTGGGTGCCATTTTGCTGTTTGTGGTGCTAGCCGCGCCCAACGGCCTCTTGCCTTGGTTGGCGGAGAAAATCACCCGTTGGTCTGCCGCTCGTCAGAAAAAAGGGGAATCGCTATGAATCAAACAGCGCAAGATTTAATCCTCGAAACCCGTGGGCTAAGCAAACGCTTTGGCGGTATTCAGGTTATCAATCAAGTTGATTTGCAAATCCGCCGTGGCGAAGTCCGCTGTGTGATTGGCCCGAATGGCGCGGGTAAAAGTACCTTTTTCAAATTGCTGACTGGCGAACATACGCCAAGCGATGGGGATATCCGCTTCTTTAATCGGCGGCTGAATACTCTGCCGCCCTTTCAGCGCATTCGCATGGGCATGAGTATTAAGTTTCAGATCCCCGGCATTTTCCCGGAACTGACTGTTGAGCAACATTTACAGTTATCACTCAGTCACTTACGCCCAGAAGTTCGCTCGCAGGCGGTCAGTGTCGATGAGCTATTAGAGCGCTTTAAGCTCAGCACTGAATATCACCAACTGGCCGGTAATTTATCTCACGGCAAGAAACAGTGGTTGGAAATTGCCATGGCGGTGTCGCTACAGCCCACTCTGCTGATGCTTGATGAGCCAGTCGCCGGTTTATCTATCGATGAAACTTATCTCACCGGCGAACTTATCAAGCAGATGCAAAATGATGGCCTGACGCTGATGGTGGTAGAGCACGACATGACATTCGTGCGGCAAATAGCTTCACAGGTCACCGTCCTGCATGGCGGACAAGTTTTTGCTGACGGCAATGCCGCCGAGGTGCTGGCGCGCGAGGATGTGGCGGATATCTATTTGGGGAAAGCGGTATGAATAACGTGGTTTTGCAAATAGAGGGGCTGACTGGCGGTTATGGCGGCGGGCAAGTGCTCAATGGCGTCGTGCTGCAATTGCACGCGGCAGAAGTCTTGGGGTTGATTGGCCGCAATGGCGTGGGGAAAACCACCTTAATGCGCACGTTGATTGGCGCAGTTCCGGCGAAAAAAGGGCAGATTTTGTTAGGGGAAATTGACATCACCCAGGCCTCGCCGCAGCGCCGCGCCCGGTTGGGGATTGGCTATGTGCCGCAAGGGCGGGAGGTATTTGCGGGCCTGACGGTGGCAGAAAATCTACAAGTCGGCATGCAATTTGTCCGTGAACACCGCGAGTTTGCCAAAGACCTACTGGAGCGGGTACTGGATTACTTCCCGATTTTGCGTCAAAGACTCAAACAAAAAGCCGGCACCATGAGTGGCGGCGAGCAACAACAGTTAGCTATCGCCAGAGCCTTGGTTGGATCGCCAAAAGTGTTATTGCTGGATGAACCTTCTGAGGGTGTTCAGCCCTCTATCGTCAACATCATTGCCGACACTTTAGTGCGCATTGCCCGCGAGCTGCATGTGGCGGTGATTCTGGTCGAGCAGGATATCGCGATGATCCAGCGGGCCGCGCAACGTTGTGCGGTAATGGATAAAGGCCAGGTGGTAGAAAACCTTTCACAACAACAACTTGCTGATGATCTTTTAATGCGTCGTCACCTGGCTTTGTAGCCGGATACCCTAATTACGTGGAGAATTGCTAATGAAATGGCTGGAAGAATCAATCATGGTCAAACGCGGTGTCGGTGCGGGACGTAAACCGGTAACCCACCATTTGACGGAAGAGATGCAAAAAGAGTTTCACTACACTATCGGCCCTTACTCAACGCCGGTGCTGACCATTGAACCGGGCGATCGGGTGATTGTGGACACGCGAGATGCTTTCGAAGGGGCGATTAGTTCGGAGCAAGATATCCCAAGCCAACTGCTCAAAATGCCGTTTCTCAACCCGCAGAATGGCCCAATCATGGTCAATGGTGCGGAGAAAGGCGATGTTATTGCGGTCTATATTGAATCCATGTTACCGCGTGGGGTTAACCCGCACGGCATCTGCGCCATGATCCCGCACTTTGGTGGGCTGACCGGCACCGACTTGACCGCCATGCTCAATGACCCGCTGCCGGAAAAAGTGCGCATGATTAAGCTCGACAGTGAAAAAGTCTACTGGAGCGAGCGCCATACCCTGCCCTATAAGCCGCATATCGGCACCCTGAGTGTGTCGCCAGAAATTGACTCTATCAATTCTCTAACGCCGGATAATCACGGCGGGAATATGGACGTGCCGGACATCGGGCCGGGCAGCATTACTTATCTGCCAGTGCGCGCCCCCGGCGGCCGCCTGTTTATTGGTGATGCTCATGCTTGTCAGGGGGATGGCGAGATTTGCGGCACTGCGGTGGAGTTCGCCTCCATCACCACCATCAAAGTGGATTTGATTAAAAACTGGCAACTCTCCTGGCCACGGATGGAAAACGCCGAAACCATCATGAGTATCGGCAGCGCACGCCCATTAGAGGATGCCACCCGCATTGCTTATCGTGACCTTATTTACTGGTTAGTGGCCGATTTTGGCTTCGAACAGTGGGATGCCTACATGCTACTGAGCCAATGCGGCAAAGTGCGGCTGGGCAATATGGTTGACCCGAAATACACCGTCGGCGCGATGCTTAACAAAGAACTTTTAGCGTAATAATCCCTACCCCTCGGCATACGCCGGGGGGTTATGCGCATTCGCACAATCATCCTTTTAATAGTGTAAGCAGGTGCCTATGAGTTCAGATATCCCGGTCAATATTGGCTTGCTCTACTCTTTCAGTGGAGTGACGGCGGCACAAGAGTTGTCGCAATGGCGTGGGGCGACACAGGCGATTGCTGAAATTAACCACCATGGTGGCATCAACGGCAGGCCGCTGAATGCGATTCATTTTGACCCACAATCTGATGATGCGCAGTTCCGTGCTTTGGCCGAGCAACTCATTGTCGAACATGAGGTTAATGTGATTTTTGGCGGCTATACCTCCAGTAGTCGCAAAGCTATGTCGCCGATTGTAGAAAAATATCGGCGGCTGCTGTTCTATTCGCAACTGTATGAAGGTTTTGAATTTTCTGACAATATTTTCTATGGCGGTGCTGCGCCCAATCAAAACTGCGTACAACTGGCGGATTATTTAACTGGGCAGTTTGGCGCGCGCGTGTATTTGATTGGCTCGCGCTATATTTACCCCTACGAATGTAACCGCAACATGCAGGAGCTAATTCTGCAACGCCATGATGGTGCGGTTATCGGCGAGCGCTACCTTGATCTGAATGCCCCTTATGAAGCTTTCTTGCCCATCATTGAGGAAATAAGCAAAAAGCAGCCAGATTTCATCTTTAGCACTGTGGTGGGACAAACTGTCCCTTTCTTGTATCAAGCTTATCAGGCCGCGGGGCTAGATCCTGCCCGTATGCCTATTGGCAGCCTGAATACATCAGAAACAGAGATTGCCATTATGGGGGCGGAAGTGGCACAGGGTCATTTCAGTTCAGCCCCTTATTTCCAAAGTATTGGCACCCAAGCCAATCAATCAGCACTCAAACAATTTCATCAACAGTTCGGGCCGGAACTCACCACCGACATGAATTGGGAAGCCACCTACAGTCAGGTGCATTTATTCGCCAAAGCTATGGCGGAGTGCGGCAGTGACCATATTTATCCGCTTTCTGCCGCCCTGCGCGGGAGCCAGTTTGATGCGCCACAAGGCCGCATTCGTATTGATCCGCTGAATCAACATACTGGGCTTTATCCGCGCATTGGTATGGCGAATGAAAGTGGGCAATTTACTATCGTGCAGGAATCTCGCCGCATCGTCGAACCCGACCCCTATATGACCCACCAGATTCAGGGCGATTGGGTCACCAAACTCACGACAGTGGGGTATCCACATGCGACCTAGCGATAGCAGAATCAGCCCAACCGCCCTCTTACTCAGCCGCGGAGTCCGCTGTGTCGTGTTACACCCCGACGACGATGATGGCGAAACGCTGACTAATCATTTGCGCCGGATGGGGTTTAAAGTTCAAGCTTTCTGGCCCATTCCCGAACAACTCCCCGCCGACACTGATTTAATTTTCTATGCATTACAGTCAGATAACCCAGAACCGGATGTTTCCTGGTTCGCTCCCAACAAACATGCTCTGATAGCGGTTATCGCCTATGAAAACCCCACATTTATTGACCAAGCACTCAAAATGGGCGCGGATACCACAATCACTACCCCCCTGCGCGCCTCCGGTTTGCTATCGGCGATGGTGTTTGCTTTGCACCATGCCCAACAGCAGCGACAGATGAGTGAACGTATTGAGCGGCTGGAGAAAAAAGTGCTGGGAGTCCGCCAGGTCAGTGAGGCCAAAGCCATCCTGATGCGGATGCACAGCATTGGTGAAGAACAGGCCTACGAGATCCTGCGCCATCAGGCCATGGACAAACGCATTACCGTCGAAGAGATTTCATGCGCACTGATTCAGGCCAATGATATTTTCTCCTGGACCACCCCAGGAGCCGCCAACAACCGGAAAAACTGAGTTTCGATTATTCGGAGCCACCCCAATACATCATTAAGAATTTATGAGGATAATCATGTCGATAGCCCCTTATCTTGCAGCCGCCATTCAGTTTGAACCCCTCATGTTTGCCAAAGAGGCAAATGTGCAGCAGTTATTGGCATTGGTAGAACAGGCGGCACAAAAAGGTGCTCGCCTGATTACTACCCCCGAAATGGCGACCACCGGCTACTGTTGGTTTGACCGACAGGAAATCGCGCCAATGGTCGAAACCGTCCCCGGCGAAAGCACCGCCCGATTCACTGAATTAGCCCAACGTTATCAATGCTATATCGTGTTAGGAATGCCGGAGGTAGACCCGCAAACCGCGCTGTATTACAACAGTGCGGTACTCATCGGGCCGCATGGGGTCATTGGTTGCCATCGCAAAAGTCATCCTTATATTTCAGAACCTAAATGGGCCGCAGCAGGGGATGTCGGGCATCAAGTGTTTGATACGCCGCTGGGGCGTATTGGCATGTTGGTCTGTATGGATATTCACTTTCCCGAAACCGCCCGTTTGCTGGCGCTGGATGGCGCTGATGTAATTTGCCATATCAGCAATTGGCTGGCGGAGCGCACACCCGCACCTTACTGGATCAGCCGAGCCATGGAAAATGGCTGCTATTTACTGGAAAGCAATCGCTGGGGGCTAGAGCGCGGAGTCCAATTTAGCGGCGGTAGCTGCATTATTGAACCTGATGGCAACATTGCAGCAGTGGTGGATGACGGCAACGGAATAGCTTATGCCGAAGTTGATATCAGCCGCAGCCGCCAGCGCCAGGTCTTGGGCGAATTGGTGTTTGAGCAGCGCCGCCCTGACTATTATCACTCACTATTAAGTGACAGTTTTTTATGGAATCCGCAGGATTTCTTTGGGCTTTACGGGCAGCAGCCTTTGCCTGCGGGCAAACAGAGCCGCATCACGGTGGCGCAGTTCTGCTCAACTGAACAGGTAGAGGACAATCTGGCGACCATTACCGCCATGACAGAAAACGCCGTTTTACAACAAGGTAGCGAACTAATTGTCTTCCCGGAATTAGCCCTGACCGGCTATCACGCAGGCGCGGCTGATGCTCAAACACCAGAAAGCCCAGCCGTGCAGGCGTTAGCTCGCCTGGCTATGAAATTGCGGGTCTATCTGGTGGTGGGGATGGCCGAAAAACAGCAGGATAAAAACTACAACACACAGGTTTTGTTTGGGCCAGAGGGGATAATCGGCACTTATCGGCAAATCCATCTTTCTCAACAAAATCAACAGTGGGCCAGCGCAGGGGAATACTGGCGGGTGTTTGATACGGCGCTCGGCAGGGTCGGATTGCTATTGGGCCATGATGCTTTGTTACCTGAATCAGCGCGCATTTTGGCCCTGATGGGTTGCGATATTATCGCCTGTTCCGCCGCCCTGCCGGCCGGTTTTACTGCCGCGCATAAGGGCAGTGCTGTGGTGCAAAATTACCCCATTCCGACTGGAGCCGACCCACTGCACTGGCACTTATTCAGAACCCGCGCAGGGGAAAATAATCTTTATCTGGCCTTTGCTAATGTCGTCGATGACATCAATGAGCGCGGGGGATATAGCGGAGTATTCGGGCCAGAAACCTTTACTTTTCCACGGCTTGAGCGGCTGCTTTGGCAAGAAACGCAAGCCGTCACACAGACAATTGATACTCGCTCACTCGCGGGCAGCCCCTACCCTACCAATGTGGTGCGCCGTAAAGATTTGGTCGCCATGCGCCAGCCCCATCACTATAAACCGCTGCTGAATTAAGCCTCTGCCCAGATAACTCTCGGCTAATTATCGCCGGGAGTTATTCTGCAATAGACTTTATTTGCACATATGTGCAAATCCAACACTATTACGCAAAATAAAAATGTGATCAAAATCGAATATTTGTTCGGAATAAAGTAGACCGACACAAAAACCGCTTTTCCAATTATGTAATATAAATCATACCATTAAAGATAATTGCACAGATGTGCGATATCTGAAGTTAATTTAAAGATGATAATTAGTGGATTATTGTACTGTTGTAATGAGATTCATTATTTTATGCTTTTGACTTAAAAAATAGAAAGTGATTATATCAAGTCATAGATAACTTAATGAAATCTGCACAAATGTGCAAGAGGCTGAAATGGAAAAGAGCGATGATCTGCGCCTGATGGTGAAAGTTGCACAAATGTATTATGAGCAAAATTTCACACAAGCTGAGATAGCGCGGGCGCTGGGGATTTACCGCACCAGCATCAGCCGAATGCTCAAAAAAGTACGCGAACAAGGCATTGTCACTATTTCAATCAACTATAACTATAACGAAAATTTGTTGTTGGAACAGCAGTTGAAATCGCGCTTTAAATTACGTGAGGCAATTGTTGTTTCTTGCGAACAGGACTCATCGCCAGAAAATCAACTAATACTGATGGCAAAACAGTGCAGCGCATTACTGAATAGAATTATTGAAAATGGCGATATTCTGGGCTTCTCCTGGGGCAGTGCGATTGCCACACTGGTTGAGCAGATGGATACCTCGTCGGTATCGCGCCAATTAACCTGTATTCCTATGGTTGGCGGCCCTTCAGGTAAGTTGGAAAGCCGCTTTCATGTTAATACGCTGGTCTACAGCGCTGCGATGAAATTAAAAGGCGAGTCATTGTTGATCGATTTCCCGGCCATTCTGGAAGAAAGTGTTATCCGCGATGGCATTGTGCAATCTCAGCATTATCAGGCGATTGCTGATTATTGGCAGCGGTTGGATATCGCTATATTCGGTATTGGCTCTCCCAATATTTCGGGAAACTCTACCTGGCGCGCTTTTTATGGTAGCGATGTTATTGACCACTTTAATGACCGGCAGGTCGCCGGGGATATCTGCTCGCGCTTTTATGATTTACAAGGTAATCAGGTAGAAACTTATATCTCGGATAAAACCATTACTATTCAATTAGACAAAATTAAGAAAGCCCGTTATTCCATTGGAATTGCACACTCTCACGATAAAATCAGCGGAATCATCGGCGCGATTAAAGGAAAGTATATTAATAGTCTGGTGACTACCAAAGAAACTGCCGAGGAGATATTAAAACTCACGGCGTAATTTATTCATTAATAATGACTATGGGGTTAACGCCCCCTTAATACCTAAATACCCTTTAACAAATCATACTTTCGGTATGTGGCCGAGTATTATCCAAAATTAGATAGACAGGGAAATATTATGAGCGATTGGCTAAATTTAAAAGATAAAGTGGTTATTGTCACCGGTGGTGCGTCAGGGATTGGTTATGCCATTGTAGAAGAATTACTGACGGCGGGAGCCAAGGTACAATTAGCTGATGTTAATCCACTTGAGGGTGAGATTAAAAATAATCCGCAATTGAATTTTATTCAGTTGGATATTTCTGACCGTAATAGCGTACAAGCCGCAATAGATAATATTTTGGCTCAACACGGGCATATTGATGCGCTGGTCAACAATGCGGGGATTAATCTCCCACGACTGTTGGTCGATCCCAAGCAAAGTCATAGCCAATATGAACTGAAAGATAATGAATTTGAAAAAATGGTTAATGTGAATCAGAAAGGGGTCTATCTGATGTCACAAGCTGTAGCACGCAATATGATAGAAAATAAAAACGGCGTCATTATTAACCTCACCTCAGAAAGCGGATTGGAAGGTTCAGAAGGCCAAAGTTGCTATGCCGCGACTAAAGCCGCGCTATACAGCTTTACCCGCTCATGGGCCAAAGAACTGGGGAAATACGGTATCCGCGTAGTGGGTGTCGCACCCGGCATTTTAGAAAAAACCGGTTTGCGCACTCTCGATTATGAAGAAGCACTGGCCTACACCCGCAATATCACCGTCGAACAATTGCGCGACGGTTATACCAAGAATGCCATTCCAATTGGCCGGGCAGGGAAACTCTCTGAAATTGCTGATTTCGTCACTTACCTATTATCCGAACGCGCCAGCTATATCACTGGTGTGACCTATAACATTGCCGGCGGCAAAACTCGCGGTTAACAGGAGGCATAATGGTTAATGTCATTTTTTGTGGTCACGGTGACTTAGCGGTTTCAATGCTCAACTCCGTCAATATGGTGTATGGCGAAACACAGAATATTACCCCGCTGCTATTTAACCGAGGCGAAAACGCCGAAGACTTAGTGAAGAAAATGCAGGATGTCATGGCAAAAAATCACAATGACGCCTGGCTAATTGCGGTGGATTTACAAGGTGGCAGCCCTTATAACGCCGCCGCGCGTCTGGCATTCAGTGATAATCGAATTCAAGTCATCAGCGGATTATCTTTGCCATTGGCATTGGAAATTGCTGATAACCAGCAAGTGATGGCGGCGGAAGAACTGACGGACTATTTACTCGATATCGGCACACAGTGCGTGCAGTCATTCCGACACCAACAAAATAGCGAAGAAGAAGAGGCCGACTTTATATGAAAATCAATCTGGCAAGAATTGACGACCGGCTGATTCATGGTCAGGTCACCACGGTTTGGGCCAAAGAAGCCAAAGCCGAGCGTATTATTATTTGTAGCGACGAAGTTTATAACGATGAAATCCGGAAAACATTATTAAAACAGGCCGCACCACCGGGAATCAAAGTGAATGTCGTTAATATTGAAAAGGCGGTGGCAGTTTATCACAACCCGAATTATATCAACGACACAGTTTTTTATTTATTCACCAATCCAAATGATGTTTTACGATTGGTAGATCAGGGCGTGAAAATTTCCGTGATTAATATTGGCGGCATGGCCTTTAAACAAGGAAAAACACAATTAACCAAAGCAGTATCAGTGGATAAAAATGATATTAACGCCTTTTATGCATTAGCTGAACGTGGTGTTCATTTAGATTTACGAGTAGTCACTTCCGATCCTGATGTGGATGTGATTAAAAAACTACGTGAGTTGGAGTCTAAATAACGGCACGTCAATTAATAGACAAATAATAACTCAGGTTTTATTAAACATTTAAATCCTATTACTTAACCTGGGCAATACAACTATTTAATTATAGTCCACGACTATAGCAGTGATGACCGCGTTGTATTGTCCAAAGGGGTCCACCATGGAAATAAGTTTACTACAAATAATCTTAATCTTTATTTTCTCATGCATTGCCGGTATCGGCAGCGTGCTGGATGAATTCCAAACTCACCGGCCATTAATCGCCTGCACTATTACTGGTTTAATTCTTGGCGATATGACCACCGGCGTTATCCTCGGCGGTACGTTGGAGTTAATCGCCCTTGGTTGGATGAATGTGGGTGCCGCGCAATCTCCCGACTCTGCGCTCGCCAGTATTATCGCCACCATTCTGGTGATTGTCGGCCATCAGAATATTGCCACCGGGATCGCCATTGCCCTGCCGGTAGCCGCTGCTGGCCAAGTATTGACGGTCTTTGCCCGCACCATCACTGTAGCGTTCCAGCACGCAGCTGACCGAGCCGCGGAAACAGCCAATTTCGCCATGATTGATTTTATGCATGTATCGGCATTGTTGGTTCAGGCCATGCGAGTTGCCATTCCGGTATTGATCGTGTCTATCTTTGTCAGCGCCGATACCGTTAGCCATATGCTCAGTGCTATTCCAACGGTAGTGACCCATGGGTTGCAAATTGCGGGCGGATTTATCGTGGTGGTCGGCTACGCCATGGTGCTCAACATGATGGGCGTGAAATACCTTATGCCCTTCTTCTTCCTCGGTTTTATTGTCGGAGGCTATCTCGGTTTCAGCCTGCTCGCCTTCGGCGGTATCGGTCTGATCATTGCCTTGCTGTATATCCAGTTAAACCCGCTTTATCAGAAACCGGCAGCGCCTGTAGCGCAAGCCAGCCAAGCCAAACTTGATGAATTAGAAGATTAGGAGACGCCGACATGACCACATTAAACAAACGATTAACCCGGTCTGATCTGTTTAAAATGTTTTTACGCAGCAACTTGCAACAGGCCTCTTTTAACTATGAACGTATTCATGGCCTGGGTTTCTGCTATGACATGGTACCCGCAATCAAGCGCTTGTATCCGCTAAAAGAAGACCAAATTGCCGCATTGAAACGCCATTTAGTGTTCTTCAACACCACACCGGCGGTCTGCGGGCCAGTGATAGGCGTCACCGCCGCGATGGAAGAGGCGCGAGCCAATGGTGCGGATATTGATGAAGGGGCAATCAATAGCTTGAAAATCGGGCTGATGGGGCCGCTGGCTGGGGTCGGTGACCCGTTGATTTGGGGGACTTTGCGCCCAATCACAGCCGCTTTGGGAGCCTCGCTGGCACTGAGTGGTAATGTGCTAGGGCCGATTCTGTTCTTCCTTTCCTTTAATTCTGTGCGCCTGGCGCTGAAATGGTTCGGTCTGCAATACGGTTTCAACAAGGGCATCAATATCGTCAAAGATCTTGGCGGGAATTTGCTGCAAAAACTGACCGAGGGCGCATCCATTTTGGGCTTGTTTATCATGGGGGTATTGGTCACCAAATGGACCAGTATCAATGTGCCGCTGGTGATATCGAAAACGCCGGGTCACGACGGCACCACTGTGACCATGACGGTGCAGAATATTCTGGATCAGCTTTGCCCAGGTTTGCTGGCGCTGGGGCTTACCCTGTTAATGATGCGTTTACTCAAGCGCAAAATTAACCCTATTTGGCTCATCTTCTCCCTGTTTGGCCTCGGAATTTTGGGCTCATGGCTTGGCATTCTTTCCTGATTAATGCCGGGAGGTTTTTTATTCTATTTGAAGTTTTTTATTCGATCGGCTGTTTTGTATTTACAAATAATTGAGGTGGTTCCAAATGAAAACTAAAGCACTGCGTTTATATGGCAAGAATGACCTGCGGCTGGAAAGCTTCGACTTACCGGAAATAGGCGATGATGAAATTCTGGCCACTGTCGTGACTGACAGTATTTGTCTCTCTTCATGGAAAGAAGCCAATTTGGGCGCTGACCATAAAAAAGTGCCGGATAATGTGGCAGAAAATCCGATTATTATTGGTCATGAATTTTGTGGCGATATTTTGCAAGTTGGTAAGAAGTGGCAGCATAAATTCAAACCCGGCAGCCGTTATGTGATTCAGGCTAATCTGCAATTACCCGACCGCCCAGATTGTCCCGGCTATTCTTTCCCTTATGTAGGCGGTGAAGCCACTCATGTGGTTATTCCCAATGAAGTTATGGAGCAAGATTGCTTGCTGCCATATGAAGGCGAAAGTTATTTTGAAGGTTCATTGGTAGAGCCACTGTCTTGTGTTATCGGTGCATTTAATGCCAATTACCATCTGGTTCCCGGCACTTATCAGCATAAAATGGGGATAAAACCCGGTGGTAATGTATTAATTCTGGGTGGCACCGGCCCGATGGGATTATTAGCCATTGATTACGCGTTGCATGGACCCGTTAATCCGCAATTATTGGTTATTACCGATCGCCACCAGCAAAAGCTGGATTATGCCGCCCGCTTATATCCGAGCGAGCCGCAGACTCAAGTGCATTATCTGAATACCAAACACACTGATGATCAGTTTGAACGTTTAATGGCACTGACGGAGGGCAAAGGTTATGACGATATCTTCGTTTTCGTCCCTTCAGCTGAGTTGGTCACATTAGCTTCAAGCCTATTAGCTCCGGATGGCTGCTTTAATTTCTTTGCTGGCCCGCAGGATAAGAATTTTATGGCGTCGGTTAATTTCTACGACCTCCATTACTCCTTTACCCATTATGTCGGCACCTCAGGCGGTAATACCGACGACATGCGCGAAGCGGTGAAGTTAATTGAAGCGAAGAAAGTGAACGCGGGGAAAGTGGTATCTCACATTCTCGGGCTAAATGATGCGGCGGAAACCACCTTGAATTTACCGCAAATTATCGGCGGTAAAAAGTTGGTTTATACCGGCAAAAATATGCCCCTGACCTCATTAAGTGAACTGATGAGTACCGAGCAAGATTCGCCGTTATTACAGGAACTGCAAGTCATTTTGCGCGAAACTGATGGATTGTGGTCAAAAGCCGCCGAAGATTTTGTCCTGGCGCACGCCCAAGAGATTTAACCTGCCAATCAAGGGCGGTTGATATCATAACCGCCCTCAACTCACTCCGGCAGATGTTTTGCCGTCGATTCATCGGTAGTCGCATCATTGGCTACCGCATTGAGCAACACATCCAACAGGCCGGGGAAGCGGGTATCAATATCATCGCGCCGTAATGATAACAAACTCTCGCGACCACAAGGCCGTTGCCAGATAACACCACTTTCCCGCAATACACGCCAATGATGTGTCAGGGTAGATTTAGATAAACCTTGCACCAAAGTGCCACAGGCATGTTCACCACCCGCAGCCAATCTACGCACCACCGCCAACCGCAGTGGATTACCTAAAGCCGTCAGCACATTTTCCAGCCGGATCTGCTCACGCTCAGGATGATTTGCAATCATAGTGTTCCTATTAATAAGTCACAGACGACGAACAAATTCCCCGTCAAACTGCCAGATTCGACCATATAAAACGACCCTTAGCGGGCGGCAATATAGCCTATACTCCATTTTGGCCCTACTAAAAATTCTAATGCAATGATGACCCCCCCCTCAACCATTGCTCAACACTATTATTGCACAGTTTCAGAACAAATAATTAAATTGTACGTGTATATTCGTACAGTGAGATTATACTAGTGGCGATCAAGTGATCATTAGCAGCAATGCTGAACTTAAACCAAACTCACAACTTCCCGGTAGGGCATAACACCGCCCACCCCGAAATTGCCATTATCATTAAGGACTTAATATGGCACGTAAAACTCCTATCGAGCGCTATCGCAACATTGGTATCTCCGCCCACATCGACGCCGGCAAAACCACCACCACCGAGCGTATTTTGTTCTATACCGGCGTCAGTCATAAGCTGGGTGAAGTGCATGATGGCGGCGCGACTACTGACTGGATGGCACAGGAGCAGGAACGTGGCATTACCATTACATCGGCTGCCGTGACCTGTTTCTGGAAAGGGATGGACGGAACCTTACCCGATCACCGCATCAACATTATCGACACCCCCGGACACGTGGATTTCACGATAGAAGTGGAGCGTTCCATGCGGGTGCTTGATGGTGCGGTCATGGTGTATGACGCGGTCGGTGGCGTGCAGCCACAATCCGAAACTGTCTGGCGTCAGGCCAATAAATATCGTGTTCCACGTTTAGCATTCGTTAATAAAATGGACCGCCCCGGCGCTGATTTTTTCCGCGTCCGCCAGATGATGATTGATCGTCTGAAAGCCAATCCAGTGCCCATTGTGATTCCCATCGGCAGTGAAGAGCACTTTACCGGCGTGGTAGATTTGCGGCTGATGCGCGCGATAATCTGGGATGAAGCTTCTCAGGGCATGACGTTTAGCTATGAACCCATCCCGGAAAACTTGCTGGTGACCGCGAATGAGTGGCGCGAAAAAATGGTCTCCGAGGCGGCTGAAGCTTCTGAAGCACTGATGACCGAATATCTGGAAACCGGCGACCTGACGGTGGATGAAATTACCCAAGGTCTGCGCATCCGGACTATTGCCGGTGAAATTCAGCCCATGATGTGCGGCAGTGCTTTTAAGAACAAAGGTGTGCAGCGCATGTTGGATGCAGTGGTTGAACTGATGCCATCGCCAATAGATATTCCGCCGGTCAGCGGCACAGATGAAGACGGTAATGAAGTGAGCCGCAAGGCCGATGATAATGAAAAATTCTCGGCGCTGGCGTTCAAATTGATGACCGACCCCTATGTCGGCCAGCTGACTTTCGTGCGCGTCTACTCAGGTGTATTGAGCAAAGGCGGCAGTGTTTACAACCCGATTCGCGGCAAAAAAGAACGTATTGGCCGTATTGTTCAGATGCATGCCAATAACCGGATTGAAGTGGATGAAATCCGCGCCGGTGATATCGCCGCCTGTGTCGGCTTGAAGGATGTCACCACTGGGGAAACCCTGTGTGACCCAGATGCGGTAATTACGCTGGTGCGAATGGAATTCCCTGAGCCGGTAATTTCACAAGCGATTGAACCTAAGACCAAGGCCGATCAAGAGAAAATGGGGCTGGCACTGCAACGTCTGGCATCGGAAGATCCGTCATTCCGTATCCGGACTGACGAGGAGTCCGGCCAGACCATTATCTCCGGCATGGGTGAATTGCATCTGGAGATCATTGTCGACCGCATGAAACGCGAGTTCGGTGTGGAAGCCAATATCGGTAAACCACAAGTCACTTACCGCGAAACCGTGCGCAAGACCGTCACAGATGTTGAAGGCAAATTTGTTCGTCAATCCGGCGGTAAAGGGCAATACGGCCATGTGGTCTTTACTCTCGAACCGCAGGCTCCGGGCAGCGGCTTTGCTTTTGTTGATGCGACTAAAGGCGGTGTAGTGCCGCGTGAATATATCGGTGCCGTAGAAAAAGGCGTACTGGAAGCCACCAATACCGGGGTTCTGGCCGGTTATCCGGTGGTGGATGTGAAAGTGACCTTGACGTTCGGTTCTTATCACGAAGTGGACTCATCGGAACTGGCGTTTAAAATGGCCGCCATCTTTGGTTTCAAAGAAGCAGTCAAGCGCGCCTCACCGGTGATCCTTGAGCCAGTGATGAGTGTCGAGGTGGAAACACCGGAAGAGTATGCCGGTAATGTGATGGGCGACCTTTCCTCTCGCCGTGGCTTGGTGCAAGGCATGGAAGAGATGGTCGGTGGCGGGAAAATCATCCGGGCGGAAGTGCCGTTATCAGAAATGTTCGGTTATTCCACCGTGTTGCGTTCCATGTCACAGGGGCGCGCGACTTATACTATGGAATTCAAGCATTACGCTGAAGCACCACGTAATGTGGCCGATGCCATTATTGCCGCACGAGGCACTAAAGCCTAACTCTGCCCTACACGTAAAATAACAAACCAAGCCGCCAGTGGATCATGTTTCCGCTGGCGGTTTTTTATTGGCGAGCCACTTTATTATCAACTAAATAGCAACCCGGCGACAGATCTCCACCCCTTTATCACTCGGCAGATGATAATAATTGGTCACATGAATGAAATTTCTGACCATGAAAGCAAAGCTGCTCCGTTCCAATGCGGGTAATCACCTGCCATCCTCACGGCCCACAATGGTTTTATGACCTGAAAAATAAGCCACATCATCCAGTTCAAACTGACAATCCATATCAGTAATGCCTTGTAATAACGCCGGAATATGCGGCCATTCCATAAAACCGTACTGTGCGGTGCCGCGCCAATAACTCGGCGTTTGCTCAGTAATTACCAGCAGCTCTCTTATTCCATAGGCAAAGCTGCTCCAGTAGCTTGATAAAAGTCAACCATCCCTCAGCACAACCCAGAGATAATCCCATTAAATAAATAAGGTTATTAGCAGGGTAAATACATAAATGTGAAAGCGAATACCGCTTTCCACACAACAAAGGAGTGCTGCTGTGATAAGAAAATGGCTAATTGGCGGAGGTATATTAGTAATTGCAGGTTATCTGGGCGTAGCAGGTTATATCTACATGACGGATAACGCACGCAGTAACACATTAATCAACGGGGAAAAAAAACGATCTCAGGATACATCCCCCTCGGCAAGCAATACAAAAATAACTAACCAACAAATCAGCAATCTGTTTTATCAAAAGGGTTGCGATTATTGCCATACCAGCAGTGCATCTCTGCCTTTTTATGCTGCGATCCCAGGCGTGAAACAATTAATGGATTACGATATTCAACAAGGTAGCCAATATTTCTCACTGGAACCGACCTTATTGGCGATTAAAGAAAATCACGCAGTACCGGAGGCTGATTTAGCAAAAATCGAATCGGCCATTGCTCGCGAACAAATGCCACCACAGCGTTTTGCTGTTTTACACTGGGCTTCAGGTCTCAATGTTGAAGAAAGAAATCAGATTCTTGATTGGGTGAAAGCACAGCGGGCGGAACATTTCCCCTCCACCAGCAGCAGCGACATGCAACATCTGACATTACAACCGCTGCCAGATGCCTTGCCCATCGATAGTCAAAAAGTGGCATTGGGTTCCCGCCTCTTCCACGATCCACGGTTGTCCAGCGATAACACCGTCTCCTGCGCCAGTTGCCACCTGCTCTCTAAAGGTGGGGTCGATAATTTGGCGACCTCAACCGGCGTTGATGGTCAGAAAGGCGGAATAAATGCGCCAACAGTCTTCAATGCCGTGTTCAATGTGAATCAATTCTGGGATGGTCGCGCCGTTGATTTACAGCAACAGGCTGGTGGGCCACCATTGAATCCGGTGGAAATGGCATCAGCCTCGTGGGCTGACATTATTAATAAACTGCAACAGGATGCACAATTAACACAGGAGTTTGTTCAAGTTTATCCGCAAGGCTATTCCGAGCACACTATTACTGATGCTATTGCTGAGTTTGAGAAAACGCTGACCACGCCGAATAGTCCTTTTGATCGCTATTTGAAAGGCGATGTTAATGCTCTGACTGCCAGCCAAAAAAACGGCCTAGCTTTATTCCAGCAAAATAAATGTGACACTTGCCACGTGGGTAAAAATATTGGTGGGCAGTCCTATGACCTCATGGGATTAAAAAATAATTACTTTGCAGATCGCTCAAAAGAGCTGACAACCGATGACCAAGGACGTTTTAATGTCACTAAAGATCCCCGTGATATGCACCGTTTTAAAACACCGGGCCTGCGGAACATTGCTTTGACAGCACCTTATTTCCACGATGCACAAGCCGAAGATTTAAATCAGGCTGTTGAAATGATGTTGAAATATCAAGTGGGGACTAGCCTGCCACCGCAAGACGTCAAAGATATCGTCGCCTTCCTTGAAAGCCTAACTGGGGAATATATTCCACATCAATAGTCGTGATTAATATCAAAAAACGGCCAATCCAGAAAAACATCCGTAGTGTCGATAAACTACGGATGTTTCACTCATAAAATCATTGATTAAAAATAAGACATCACGTTATTCTCATTTTGAATTTTATAAAAAAGCAGGAATAAAATGAAGAAATTACCTCTGGGAATTATGGTCGTAGCATTAATTAGCAGCCAACCGCTTTTAGCGAAAAATTGGCAAGAAATAAAACAAAGTGGGGAATTACGGATTGGTGTTCCCGGTGACTACGCCCCTTTGGCCTTTCATAATAAACAGGGGGAATTGATTGGTTACGATATTGATATGGCAAAATCCCTGGGCGAAAGTCTGAAGCTTAAAGTCAATTTTGTACCAAGTAGTTGGCCAACACTTTCTGAAGATTTAGCGGCAGACAAGTTTGATATCGCGATGGGTGGCGTCACAGAAACACCCGGCCGCGCAGCGCAATTCTCATTATCCAGCCCGGTGGTGAAGAACGGCAAAATTGCCTTAGCTAATTGCCAGCAATCCAAAAAATTCCCCACATTGGCGGCGATTGATCGCGAAGCGGTGAAAGTTATTGTCAATCCAGGTGGTACCAATCAATCGTTTGTCGATGCCAATATCAAGCAAGCCCAAATCATCCGAACCCAAGATAACGTGGCTAATTTGCAGGGAGTCCGAGATCAAAGTGCGGATATTATGTTTACTGACTTAATCGAAGGGGATTATTACCAGAGCAAAGAGCCTGGCGTATTTTGTGTCGCAACACCGGAAATATTACCCGGCACCGGCAGCTACAAAGTGTATATGATGGCGAAAGATAATCAGCCATTATTGAAAGAAGTCAATCAGTGGCTGGCAGGTGAGACAAAATCCACATTAGCGCATAAATGGAATATATCCGAGTAGCGACTTTTGATTGCCAGCGCATATGGGCTGGCAATAGCCTATGACTTTGATGACATTGCCATCCATGGCAACTTTCATCACGCCGTTAACCCACCATCCAACACCAAGGTCTGGCCAGTCATATAGCGGCTATCATTACCGACCATAAAAGCACTGACACGAGCAACTTCCTGCGCACTTCCCAAACGCCGTAAAGGTATTTGTTTACGCAATCCTTTTAAGGCATCGGCAGGCATGTCGCGCGTCATATCGCTGTCGATCACCCCCGGCAATAGGCAGTTAACTCGAATATTAAAGCGGCCCATCTCAAGCGCCAGTGAGCGGCCAAGGCCAATCATCGCCGCTTTACTGGCACCATAAGCGCTCTGGCCGATATTGCCTTTTATCGCGGTCACTGAGGACATCAGCAACACGGCACCTTCGCCCTGCATCATCATTGCTGGCAAAACATGCTTATTCCAGTAGAAAACCGCATTAAGATTAGTATCCAGCACATTGCGCCAGTTATCACCATTCTGCTGAATATGTAAGCTGTCACCGGTAATACCGGCATTATGAATTACCGCGCCGGGTGGGCCATACTTCTCTAACAATTGCGGCGCAAGTGCATCGACATCCGCTTCATTGCTGCCGTCACAGCGATAGCTGGTCACCTTACCGGGCAACCCTTCACAGCTGTCGATAACATCGCGGCTCTGTTGCTCACCATTGCGCCAGGTAAACACCACATTCCACTCTTTAGCCAGTTCTTCGACCAAAGCGCGACCAATACCACGGCTGCCGCCGGTAATTAACACCCATTGCTTGCTCATAATATTATTTCTTTTGCTCGGCCAACTTCTGGCAAAGCTCTCCTAAAGTCATGTCCGGATTTTCCATAAACATTTCAGCATTCAGCGTCGCGCCGAATTCGCGCTTTGCCAGCACCATCAATTCGACATAATCCAGACTGTCGAGTTTTAACTGATGCAGTGGCATTTCAGGTGATAATGCAGACATCTCTAAGTCTTTGGCGTCACACAACATTTCACATACAGTGTCATAAACGTGTTGATACTTTTCCATGATCTTATCCTTTTTTAATGCGCGGCTAACGGCCACGTTTTCAATGTTACAGCTGTGGTAATTAATGGCCCTAAGTCGGAACGGGCCGCAATAGCCGCGCGCAATACCCAGCCATCAGTCGGGTTGCCGACAATCAGTGTCGGCTCGATGGCGTAGTGCAATGCACTGCGGACAAATAGATTCGGGTTATTGATGCGCAGTAAATCTGCACTGAAATGCACATCATGGTGAGTTTGGATAACCGGCACATACTTGAAAACATCAATCAAAGTTTCCGCCTCAATCCCCGGTAATACCTGTTTGGCGGTGGCCAGTGTTTGCGGCGCGGCAACCAGCAATTTAAATAGCAGGGCATCAAAAAATCCCCAGCATTCAGCCGGTTGTGATGCGTCACCCAGGAATTGCTGGCTTGACTGGAAAACCTCGTCCGCAGACAAAGATGCCCACTGTTCGTTGTCAGTTTGTACCAGTGCGGGCGCACTGCGCAGCTTGCCGTTAAAGCAATTCTCACCGCTGCTAATATCAATCAGATTGCCACTCACCTGCTCTGGCATTTGACTGACTTGTAGCTGATACGGCATATGGCACTGTACCGGTTGACGTAAGCGGGCGTTAAAACGTAGAAACTCCACTGGCGGCAATATCGGCAATAACGCCGTGCTGAGCTGATACTTGATATCCAGCATGGCGCGCATCCCGTGGACAGTCAGTTGTTCCTGCCCCAAATGCTGTGCATGTTGCAGATCAAAATGGATCGGGTTGTAATCGCCGGAAAACTCCGCCCAACGCTCCGCATCACTGAGGTTATAGTTATAGTTGTAGTTAAAAATCGAGTTAAACGTCGTGTTAACAGTCATGCTTAATCCAACCCGATAACCAATGCGGCATTCGCGCCACCAAAGCCGAAACTCAGGTTTAGCGTGTTGCGCAAAACTTTTGGCCGATGCCCTTCGCTGATGTAATCAAGGTCACATTGCGGGTCAGCATTTTTCAGATTACAAGTCGCGGGCATTATCTGATGCGCCAACGCTTGCAGACAAATAATGGATTCAAAGCTGCCCGCCGCCGCAATCAAATGGCCGGAATAGGATTTGGTGCTGGACAGTGGCGTAGTATAAGCCGCAGCGCCAAAGGCCTGTTTAATGGATTGGGTTTCATTCAGGTCATTAAGCTGAGTCGAGGTGCCGTGCAAGTTCACGTAATCAATCTCATCGGCGCTCAAACCCGCTTGCTGTAAGGCGTGCTGAATAGTTTTCACCCGTGCAACCCGATCTTCAGCCGGTGCGGTGAAATCAAATGCATCGGAATAGTTACCGTAACCTTTAATTTCGCCGAGAATGTTGGCACCACGAGCAATCGCCGCTTCCCGCTCTTCCAAACATAGCACCGCCGCGCCTTCGGATAATACAAAGCCGTTTCGGTCCAAACTGAATGGGCAACTGGCTTTGCTGGCATCTTCTTGCTCGCGCGCCAATGCGCCTAAAATATCGATATTCCATACTGCCGCATCACTGCGCAGAGATTCACCCGCTCCAGCCAACATCATGGATGCTCGCCCGCTGCGGATAATTTCAAATGCATCGCCAATAGCAATGGTGCCAGTGGCACAGGCAGCAATCGGGGAGTTCTGATAGCCGCGTAATCCCCAGTACAAACTGCATGCGGCTGTGCCGGCATTCGGCATCGATAAGAAACAGCCGAACGGCGTGCCCAGCCCGGTTTCCAGATAGCCTTCATAGTTATCGTGGGTTTCATCCTGCCCAGCCCAACCGCTGCCGATAATAGTGCCGCAATCGAGCAAATCATAATAATCTGCGACAGATTTCTCAGCGAACGCCATCTCCATAGCTTCGCGGGCAGCAGCCAGTGCCAACCGGGCATAACGCGGCAAGCGGCGGCGTATCGCGGCAGGGACTGATTTCAAATTGGGTTCTGCATCCAACAGGCCAAAAAAGCGCGATTTGATACCCTGCTCGGATTTATCGTAATAGCGATAACCCAATTTGTTATCCATAATCGCGGCCCAGCTTTGCTGCGCGGTCATGCCCAGAGGAGTTACCGAGCCGTAACCGGTGACAACAACCCGGCGCTGTTTAACTGTATTCGTCATGATTTAATTCCTTTACTGTCCCTGCTGTTATCAACACCGCCACCTAATGCTAACCACAATTTCATGGTGGCATTCAAATAGTTATATTGAAGTTCGAGCAAACTGGTTTCACTGGTCAGCAGGGCATCCTGCGCATCCAGTAAGGTCTGAAATGAAACGGCACCTGCTTGATATTGGCTGTTCGTCAGGCTGAGCCGACGCTGGCTAAGTTGCAGGTTCTGCCACTGATTCTGTTTTTGCTGCTGATAACTCAGCCGCCCTATCATTGCGTCATCAACATCTTTCAGTGCGCTGTAGACTTTAGTGCGGAAATCGACCGCGGCTAATTTCACGTCCACCTTTGACTGGTCGATGGTGAGCTGCACCGTGTTCCACTGCAAGAAAGGCAGCGCGCTGTTGACACTGAGTGTCCGGCTCGGATTGCTAAACCATTGTGAAAATACCGAGCTACCGGCATCCAATGTGGCGCCCAGCGAAAGTGTCGGGTAGAAATTCAGTTTTGCCACATCAGACCCAGCTAAGGCGGCGCGCAAGCGCCACTCGGCCGCCTGTACATCCGGACGCTGGGCAATAACTTCTAGCGGTAAACTGGCGGCAATCGGCACCTGTTGCTGTAAATCCAATGACTTACGCTCCGCTTGACGATAATTAGGGGCGCGGTTAAACAGCAAAGCCATGGCGTTACGCGCAACTTCGCGCTGCTGTTCGAGATTTTGATACTGATTTTGCCTATCCAGCAAAGCTTGTTGCGCCTGCAACAACTCGATTTCACTGGCATCCCCCGCCGCCAAGCGCGAGCGCACAATCTTGAGGGTGTCT
Organism: Yersinia sp. Marseille-Q5920; assembly: GCF_946902935.1. Lineage (NCBI taxonomy): Bacteria > Pseudomonadati > Pseudomonadota > Gammaproteobacteria > Enterobacterales > Yersiniaceae > Yersinia > Yersinia sp. Marseille-Q5920. The sequence continues at coordinate 64,533 of NZ_CAMPQA010000014.1, forward strand.
TGCGAGATAGCCAGTGCCGTCTGTTGGTAATCTAACTGCTGATTAAATTTCGCAATCTGCCAATAGAGATCGGCGGTGGTTCCAATCAATAACAGGGCGGTGACCTGTCGATCCTGTTCTGTCGCATTGACCAACCAGGCGGATTGCTCACGGGCGCGGGCCAATTTACCCCATAAATCCAGCTCGTAACTCAAGCCAAACGAGGTGCTATAACTTTCGCGCGGCTCAGTATTCTCATTCAGAGATCGGGTATTGCTGCCCGCGCCGGTCAAAGTGACATTCGGGGTCATATTGGTATTGGTCAGCCCGGCCGTCAAACGCGCTTGCTGTAACTTCAAGCCCGCTGTTGCCAGGTCATTATTACTGACCAACATGCGGCTGATGCTTTCTGATAATTGTGGATCGTCGAAATTCTCCCACCAGTGCACACTGTGATGCAGGTAGCTGCCGCCACTGTCTTTAATCCGCCATTCGTCGGGAATGGACACCATCGGGCGCTGATAGTCGCTTTTCAGTAATGCGCCACAGCCCGCGAGTGCCAAGCTGATCATTAGCACTAAGCTTTTAAATAACATGGCGTTAATCAATCTTTTCATTCTCGTGCCAATGCCTCAGTGGGGTGCAAACGAGCGGCATTGCGCGCCGGGAAAAAGCCAAAACCTAACCCGATAAGTGCAGAGAAACTGCATGCCATCACTAACGGTGGCCAGGTGAAAATCATGGTGAACTCTTGAGTCACCCACGAAAAAACCACCCCTGCCAATGCGGAGCCTATAATGCCAATCAGGCCACCGAGAGTACAAATCACCACTGCCTCAATCAGGAACTGAGTCATGATGTCGCTCGGGCGGGCACCTACCGACAGGCGAATACCGATTTCATGGGTGCGCTCGGTCACCGACACCAACATGATATTCATCACGCCCACACCGCCCACTAGCAGTGAAATCGCAGCAATCGAGGTGATCAGCAACGTCATCGAGTCAGAAGTTTTCTGAATGGCTTTACTCATCTGGTCATTACTCAGGATGAAAAAGTCCCGCTGACCATGGGCCCGGTCCAGCACCTTTTCAATATCGCGCTGCACTTCATTCAGGCTGTAGTTTTCACCAATCTGCACAGCAATAGATTCCAGCGGAATATCACCCGAAATACGTTCAGTCAGAGAGGTATAGGGCATCCAGGCCGCCAATAATCCGCCATAGGACGAACCAGCGCGCTTGGCAACACCAATCACCCGCAATGGAATGCCGTCCAATTGGACAATTTCGCCAATTGGATTTTGCCCGGCAGCAAACAGGGTATCGCGCAGCTCAGGTTGCAAAATGACCACCGGCTCGCGGGCATTAACATGGTGTTGAGTCAGGCTATCGCCGGCGATAATATTCAGCCCGCTCGCCTTGAAAAATCCCTGGCCGACACCGGATAGCATGATAGCCACCTGTTTGTCCCCGTGGATCGCCGTCACCATTTTACTGACCACTGGCGATAGGTTCTCGACATAGGGCTGGCTGCTGAGTAACTCGACATCCGCCACACTGAGGGCGCGCTCGAAATCAGGGCGCGGTTTATCCCAACCGAGTCCTGGCCGAATTTCCATATTACTGATACCCAGCTGGCTGATTTCACTGAGGATTTCCTGACGTGCGCCTTCCCCAACCGCCATGGAAGAAACCACCGAGGAAATACCGATAATGATGCCAAGCATGGATAAAAAGGCACGAATTCGGTGACCAAGTAGTGCCCGCCACGCCATCTTGATAGCTTCTCTCACACTCAGCCACCAATGTGGGCGGCCAGTGGCAACCGGGCTGGGCAATGCGGCGTGGATGGCCGTTGTGCCGATGGCCTCATTATTGCGATCCGCAATAATTTCACCGTCACTAATCTCAATGATACGCTGCGCTTGATTGGCGATATTGCGGTCATGAGTCACGATAATAATAGTGTGACCGGATTGGTGCAGGCCGTGCAAAATGCCCATCAGTTCCTGCCCGCTGGCACTGTCGAGTGCGCCAGTCGGCTCATCGGCCAGAATAATACCGGCACCATTCATCAGCGCACGGGCAATACTCACCCGCTGCTGTTGCCCACCCGACAACTGCGCCGGTTTGTGCAACAAATGCTGGCCCAGCCCCAGACGGCGTAACAAATAAGCGGCGCGCTCCTGACGCTCGGCAGTGGTCATCGCGGTATAAAGTGCCGGGATCACCACATTCTCCATTGCCGTCAGATACGGCATCAGATGATAGCGCTGAAAAATAAAACCAATATATTGGCTGCGTAATTGCGCCAATTGTTCACTGCTGGCCTGCCGCGTCGGGATGCTGTGGATTGACATCTCACCCTGCGTCGGTTTATCCAGACAGCCGATGATATTCATCAGCGTCGATTTACCCGAGCCGGAAGCACCAATAATCGCCACCATTTCACCACTGTGAATTGACAGTGAAATATTCTTAAGCACCGCCACCGATTCTGTGCCAGAAGTAAAATGACGATAAATCCCCTTGAGTTGAATCAAAGGGTCATGGGTAGCATCCGCGGTATGAACAGCATTAATGTGCATTGTTAGCTCCCGACGGCGTCCCCATTAACACCACCTGTTCACCCGGCTCCAGCCCCTCTTTCACTTCGGCATATTGGTCATTACGCAAGCCGAGCAACACCCAACGCACCATGGTCTGCGGATCTTTGCTCACCCCGTTTTTACTGCTGCTATTTTTACTTACCAGAACGCGATAGCGCTTATCCGCCTGTTGTTCACCAAGAGCGGCCAGTGGCACCCGAAGCACATTTTTTGCCTGTGCAGTAATAATGAATACTTGCGCAGTCATTGAGGTGCGCAATAGCCGCTCACTGTTGGCGATATTGAATATGCCATTGTAATAAACCGCAGAGGGTTGCTGGTTAGTCTGTGGCACAGCGCTGTCTTCGCGCAAACTGTCGGTAGAAGCCGCTTGGATAGCCCCCATCTGGCTCTCATAGCGGCGCTCGGGATCAGCCACCACATAGAACCATAATGGTTGGCCAACACTGACTTTAAGAATGTCGGTTTCTGAAATACGGGTGTTGACTGTCATGGTATCGACATTCGCCAGCACCAGAATGGTCGGTGCCGTCTGCGAGGAAACAATGGTTTGCCCCTCTTTGGTGACGATGCCCAATACTTCGCCGTCAATCGGCGCCATAATCCGCGTAAAAGCTAAATTAGCCTTTGCCGTTTCCCGCGCGACCTGACTTTGCTCAATCAAAGCTTCATTAACGCGTAATTGCGCCAGCTGGCTCTCGTATTGCGCCTGCGCTTTCTCTAACGCACTTTTCACGCCAGCGTTTTCCGCTACCAATGTTTGCTGACGGCGGAACTCCAACTGATATTGGCGTAACAGGGCTTGCGCCACTTGTTTTTGCGCCAGCGCACTTTGTAATTCGGCTTCTGACTTGCGCAATTCATTCTGCTGCAAGGTTGGGTCAATCTCTGCCAACAGTTGGCCACGGGTCACGCGGTCGCCCTGTTTGACATAAAGTTTGGTTAACTGCCCGTTAACCTGCGCGCCCACATTAACCTGTAATGACGGTTTTAAACTGCCGGTCGCCATGACGTACTTTTCAATATCACCGCGCCCAATGGTTTCGGTGAGCTGCGGGGCATCCTGCTGATTGCCCGATAATGACAGCGCAATCCCGCCGCCGATAATCAGCAGCAACAGTAATGCCAGCGATAAACGCAGTTTCTTGTTCGTCATCTTGATACGCATCAGTTAACCGCCGCAGGTGTCAGGCGACTTGATGTCGCTGGCTGAGTAAAATGCGCCAACTGGCCGTCATCCAAGCGGACAACCTTATCAAACAGCGGCAAGACACTTTCACTGTGGGTCACGGTTATCAATGTTTTCTGATATTCACGACAATGGGCCAACACTGCCTGCATCACCTGCTGGGCAGTATCTTCGTCCAGATTGGCGGTAGGCTCATCCAGCACTAATACCGGGCAATCACTGTACATGGCACGAGCCAGTAACAACCGTTGACGTTGCCCTAAAGAGAGTGCCGCGTGACTTTCGCGCACCAGCGCACTGAGGCCGCCGGGCAACTTATTGATAACTGAAGTTAATTGCAGCCCTTGCAATGAACGTTCGATACGTTGAAGTTTATTGGTGTCCAGATTCCCATCAAACAAAGTGATGTTTTGTAATACCGAGGCATTAAACAGAATGTCTTCCTGACTTTGCAGGAAAAACAGCGCATGGGCCTGCTGGAAATCGACAGCTTCGCCATCGACCAATACCTGCCCTTGTTGTGGCGGCATCAATCCCGCCATCACTTTCAGCAAGGTACTTTTCCCGGCACCGGACTCACCGATGATCGCCACACTTTGCCCGCGTGTCAGTGACAACGACAAATCGCGCAATACCGGCTGGCTGGCGTCGTAGGCAAAACGAATATTCTGATAAACCAGCTTATGCGCAAATGTTGGCGGTGCTGCTGGGATAACTGAACTTTTCTCCGACGGCGTTGACTGCCCGGCAGGGAACAGGTCACGCGCGCGGATATCAATGACGTGCAACTGGTTTTTTTGCAAAATGGCATAGAAAATCTTGGTGATGTACGAGGTGAAAATCTCGCGCACGAAACTGTAGGCAAAGAATTCGCCCAAGCTCAATGTCCCCTGCTTCAACAATGGCAAAGCCAGCAGCATAAAGAACACCATTTCCAGACTGCCAATCAGCTGATACAGGCTATTTTTAACCTGATCGTAGATTTTCTTTTTCTGTAACGCCGTGAACAATGACAGCGCAAGGCCCGCAAACATCCCTTGGCGTTGGCTGGATAAACCGGCAGATTTAATGGTGGAAAAACCTTGAATGGTTTCCAGAATAAAATCACTTTGCTCAGCACTTTTCACCTGTAACTGCTGAGTGTAATAGCGGTCACGATAGATGGCCCAAATACTGATAAGCCCCATCAACATAACGCCGATAGCAGACACCATCGCCAACAGTGGGCTCATATAGCACATCACTGCCAGCGCGATGGCACCGATTATCCAGTCGGTACGCAGGCCGTTATCCAGCTCTATTTTTTGGGTTGCGGCCATCTGCCAGTTCGAGAATCGGCTGAAGATGTCACCCGGCGCTCGCTTATCAAAGAAGTTAAGCGAGTGGCTTAGTAAGCGGGAGAAACCGGCAACACTGTTAAGCACTACAAAGTGTTTGATATAACGCTCGGTGATGTATCGCACGCAAAAAGCGAGTGAAGTGGACACCACAAAAGCCAAGAGGAAATAGAAATAAGGGAAATCTTTATCGCCCGCAGAAGAAAACACGTCATTAATAGCGCTGCTGACCATGGTCGGCATAATAAACAGTGTCAGGGAGATCAAAAATGCCAGCGTCATCAGCCAGTAAATACCCCGAACACTGGCGGTTTCTTTCAAACTCATGCAATCAAGCGCACTGAGCCGCTTGCTGTGTTCGATCTTCTTCGCCGCTTCAGGATCCGCGGGTGTTTCTGGATCAAGCACCAATGCGTAGCCGCTAATTTCTGCTTTTAATGCATCCATCGGCAATAACTGCTGCCCAATAGCCGGGTTCATGACACAGACATAATTGCCTTTACGGTAGGCAAGCAAGACATAATGGTTTGCGCCATAGTGCAAAATGGCTGGCAGCGGTAAAGCCGACAACTCCTGATGCTCAAACACCACCGGATAAGCCGGTATTGCCAATTCCGACAAAATAGTACACAGCGTGGCCAGTGACGTGCCGTGCGCAGAGGCAGGATAGCGTTCCCGTAAGCTTTCCAGCGGTGCGTTGATGCCTTGCGTCTGTGCCAGCATCGCAATACAGGCCAAACCACACTCATTGGTTTCGCTTTGAAAAACTAACGTTGGGATTATCTTTTCCATTTTCTACTATTCTTCGTAAGTGACATTATTCATTAATAAAAAATAATGAATGTGAGTGCCATAACAGCCAATCTTGCGGATGCTGCGTCATTGATGTTTCAATCAATTCAGGTAATTTACTTTTCACTTCCCGAGCACTAAGCGCAGGATAAATATGAATTTTTATTTCTTTGTCGTAATACAGATAATAAAAAACCACCTGCGCTGACAGTGCTCTGGCAAGGCGAATAATGCCGCTGTGCAAATTAGCGGGGCGGTTAAATAGCTGGCAGGGCATTTTTGCCGTTTCTGCTGGCTGGTTATTAACGGTGTAATCCGGCGTAATATCCGGAAAAATCATAATATTCCGCTTATGCTCGGCAGCTTCCATGATGGCGTCCATCAAGTTACCGGCGATGGCACGGCTGTCTGCATGGATAGAACAATAGGAAATATTCACTCCACCCATTTGCCGCGCCTGCTCTTGATAAGCCTCGGCACTGGCTGAAACCACCACGGTGGCCTGCCCCGGATAAGCCGCCGCGCCCACCATGCCCGCGAGCACATCAGAAACCATGTGCAACGGCGCGAGAATAACCGGCGAACCGGCCTCATGTAGCGCTCTCACCTGGCTGTCTAACTGCTGAGTACAGGCGGCTAATTGGGCTAAAATTCGCCGATTTTGACCATAAGTTGCGGCCAACTCCAATACCTGACGGCGCTGTGCCGTGCGAATAAAACTTTGCGCCGATGGGCGATTTTGGCTTTCCAACAGACACTGACTGTTGGCTGCTGCCACCCGCGCCAGATTCTTCTGATGCCGTGAAACCAAGCCTAAAGCCCGGCGCAAAGCGCCGAGCATCAGTAAGAAACGATAATCACCGTGCCGCAACAACCAGACCGCCACTTTGGCCTGCCAGCGGGCGAAGAACCGCCCACTAAAAGCCAGCTTATCGAGCTGGTTTCTCCAGGCGAAATAGCTCCATACGGCTAACAGTCTCATTATTTCTCCAGCGCCTTATCGTGCTCGAGTAATGACAAGAGATGATCTGAGAACGCTGGGAATTGACGATCCTGTAGCGCTAGCCATTTTTTACCGACAATAAAGCTCGGAGTGGCGTCAACTTTGTAATGCGCGGTCACCGCCGTCATATAGGCTAGCAACTCTTTCACTTCAGCTGACTGGCTCACTTGCTGATATTTGGCAACATCAATGTCATTGGCTTTTAGCCAGGTTTCGAGTTGGCTGTTATCACTCAGGTCGATGTTGTCTTCGAGCACCGCTTTGTAAGCGCTTTGGCGATGCTGCGGTTCAATACCCATGACGGATAAAGTCGCGAAAATAGGTGCAAAACGCCCCAAGCCGGTGGTCTTATCACTGCTGATATGCAGGCGAACAAAACGCGTCCCTTCTGGCATGCGGTTTTCTAATTGGGTCACATTCTCTTCATTGATGGCGCAGTAATGGCAGCCATAAGAGAAGATCTCGATAATCGTTTTATCGTCTTTGATTGGGCTGTTTTCAACTTCACTGCTGCTGACAGCGAATAGGGTTTCCTGTTCATCCTGATTAAGAACGAAATAGTGGAAATAGGCCGTTGTTATCAATGAAGAAATAAGGATAACTAACAGTGTATAGCCTATAAAAAATCCCTTACTCCTAAACATATTTTTTTCAGTAGACATAGATTCAGTTCTATTCACAATCAGAGTTCAGGTAAGACATAAACAGAATCAAATAACATTTATGCCCACGAAATAATCTTTCTAACATTCAATTAATGCGAAAATTCTTGAATTTAAGCATCGATGACACATTTGAAGAAATAAATCAGGCAAGTACAGAAATCCCTCCCGCACTTGCCTGGGATACTATTAAATATCGATAATAATTAAAGAATACTTAATTTATATCTTATTTGCAGTTAGCAATGTTGCTAGCTGTAGCTGTACGGCTAGTCACTTTACCGTGTTTGTCAGTACAAGTAGTAACAGCCTGGCAAGTCAAAGTAGTACTACCTGACAACCACTCGTAAGTATCTTTACAAGTTACACCAGTACCGCCAACGATTGTATTTGCTTCAGCCATGTTCATTTTTTTCATGAGAAAAATCCTTAAAGGAAAATAAAAATTTATAGCCTATTATTTAATAGCCCATTGAAGTATGCGTTTTAATCTTAAGTTTTATTGCTAACAACCCATTAATTTAACGCAGTGAATTTATACTATATTACCGTAATACATTACAACCGAAATATAACATTTATTTAATTTTAAATCATATATAAATAAATGCCACGGGAACCCGCTGCCATAATAAAACAACAGTAAAGTCACCCAAGTTATGAATATAAAAATAGCGATTTTAAAGCGCTATTTTATATTCATAATAATCATGTACTCAGCCAATGAGTACATGTAATTTTGTATTTAGAGGTAGGACATAATAACCACTCCACTACCACTAAAGGTACCCGCATCAGGTAATCCCACCGAATGAAGCGTTGATTCAATCGGGAAAGGTGTCTGCCCAGCAGTTGCGTTTATCGTGACACCATTGTATAGATCTTGCCCTGACATTTTTAATGTTGAAGTCAGCTTGCCGTTTTGTCCAAGATTGATACTTCTGGAACCCACCAAAGTTAATTTCAGGGATGTATTGACTGTACATTTGATATTTAATGGCTCACTTTTTATTGCACCATCAACATTTTGCTGATTAAGTGAACCATAATTGATATAGACATCACCGGTAATTTCACAGGTTTCTGGGGTCGGTGGAACCGCGCCACAATAAGAGCCAGGAATGACTCTACCACTGGTATTACCATCATTCGAACCTTGCCAATACATCACACCAAAGCAACTGCCAGCCGCACGCAATGGGTCAGTTGTCACGGTACCCCAACTCCCCGACACCCCATTTTTAGCCACAAAGGCCGCTCTCATCACCTCGGCCGTCGCGCCCTGAGAAACAACAACTCGCGTCAAGGCATTGGATGGGTTACCACATATTTCAGCACCGGGCGCCGTCGAGTAGTGACATATCGCCACAGAACAAGATGCAGCAGTACAAAGTGTCCCCTGCATTTCTTCGCTCGGCCAAGAGTATGTCCCTTGGTATTGTTGCCCTACCCGCGTTTGGGTCGACACCCAGGCACTGGCCTGGCTATAAAGTGGAAATAAAAACAGCACGCAAGCAATTAGCCAGAAATATTGACTACTTAAGCGTATATTAGGCTGTGTCATTCGTTTAAGTTCCATTGTCTCTATCCGCATATCGGCATTTAAGCTGTTGATAATAAATTTCAGCATTGAAATATTCTTATTGAAATAAAATTAGTGGGGGAACCCATTAATAATATTGCAGATTAAATGTTGCGACTGCACTGAACTCACCGCGTTTAATCGTGCGTTGAGCTATTGCATCTGGCTCACCCTGGACATAAGCTTTCAAGGTAATAATGTTATTACCTGTATCAAGTGCAATATCATCACTCGACGTATTCAGGGGCAAAGCTTTCCCGGCCAATGTTTCAAGGCCGATGCCTATTCCGACATCATTACCGTCGACGGACAATAATCCGGGTAATTTAAGGTTATCATTACCTGTAAACTTAATATTGGCCGTTGTACCCAGACTAATGTCACAATCAACCAAGTGTATTTGGAATTGTTTTCCTAAGGTGCGTTGATTCGAATACAGATATTTGTCAACTACTGTACCGAAATTCAAACTAATAGCTTCATCACCAGGGCGAATCGTGCAAGGCTCGGCAACTAGTGCACCATGAAAACGCATATTATCAGCAGCCGATGCGGGTATAGCCCAAAAAATATTCAGAATCAAAATACTTAAAATAGTTCGCCAACGGCGCATCAGCAGATTTAAATTCGTCATCATTTGATCCTATTGATAATCCACTAATAATGTAGCGGTGGCCTCAAAACTGCCTTCACTTAATGTTGCGCCCGTGGCCTTAATAGGAACGGCTTTCAGCACCGGCGGGTTATTTTTGTCATAAGCAACACGGGTATTCAGCGGAAAAGAAACGCCATTTTTCAGTATACGGATACCCAAATCCCTAACATCAGTTTGTATCGCTGCGGGATCAAATGTAGCAACAGATGCACTTACGATCGTTAGACCCAATTCCAAACTACTACTGACCGTTTCACAGGTTATGCTGTAAGGCACTGTTTGGGTGTAATTGATGCCATCAATCTTATTTACGCCCAGATTTTCCCCGAAAGGCACATCTATAATTTTCCCCCCATTAATCACACAAGGGGCGGGATTAATTAATGTTCCCGTGAATAGCATGTCTTCCGCATACGCCAGTGGGCTACTCAATGTCAGTACAGCCGCTATGGAACAGCCCGATATCAGTGATCTATTTTTCATTACTGATACTCCACAACCATCGTCGCTGTGCCGTAAAAAGCTCCCGCATTCAACGTCGAACCTACTTTTTTGACCGGTACAGCCTTCAATACAGGAATCGTCGGATAAGAAAAGGTGAACGCAGTATTCAGTGCTAATGCTTGATCATTGCGTACCAGTTTAATCCCGAGATCTGAATTATTCGTTTTTAAGACATTGCCATCAAAACCGGCACCATTACCTTTGATAGTCATTTTCAGCGCATTGGATATGGCCCCAGTGCAGCTCAACGTATAAGTCACCGGCTGTATATACTGAGCCCCATCAACACGCGAAGTCATGACCTCGTTGCCAAAATCAACAGTGATGGTGCCAGTATTGTTAATCACGCAAGGCGGCGGGTTAATTAATGTCCCCGAGAACAGCATGTTGTCCGCATAAGCCCACGAACTACCAAGAGCCAGAACCACTGCAACGGAACAGCGCGAAATAAATGAATTCATTTTCATTATTGATACTCCACAACCAGGGTTGCTGTGCCGGAAAAGTATCCCGTGCTCAACGTTGCATTTGTTTGTTTGATCGGTACCGCCTGCAATACAGGAATATTCGGATAGGTAAAGTTGGATGCAGTATTCAGTGCAAACGGCTGCCCATCACGTATCAATTTTATCCCCAAAGCTGAATTGCTTGTTTTCAAGAGACTGGTATCAAAAGTCGCACCATTCCCCTTAATACTTATTTTCAGCGCATTAGCTGCTGCCGCAGTACAGTTCAACGTATAGCTCACTGGCTGTATGTAGTTGACACCATCAACATTTGATGTCAGAACCGTATCGCCGAAATTGACGTTAATCGTGTTGTTGCTGTTAATCTCACAAGGCGGTGCGGCGAAAATAGTGACCGAAACATTGACTGTCGCAGTCTTATTTAGCGCCCATGCAGAGCTGCTTAACAATAATGTCATCACTGCGGTTGCCGTCCCTGCAATGGCTGTCATCTTAATGATGGACATCATGGCCATCGGAGTCAGCCGGGTAACTATTCCCCTAAAAACAACAGTCATCCCATATTCCTTATTCATTGTTCAGCCTGACATCCGCCCTGTCTTCTTATGCAGCGCCCAGAAATACGCCGTTACTTGATGCTTTCAACCACAGAACACGTGCTACCCGTGCAGCCAAATACCAATTTTGGCCGACCACCGAAATCATTGACATAAGTCAACACCGGTTTGCTACCCAATGCAGCAGCGCTGACATCCAACATACCCTGCGCTTTTGGCGCAATCATGAGTGGCTTGAAGCCCGCTGCTGTTTTCCCGTTTTTGCTCTCACTGGCATCGACCAGCGTGATGTAATACGGGGTCGGGTTATTAACCTGATAACGATCGCCCTGACGAGTCAGTTGTAACTTTTCCTGCCAAGGTGTCGACATATCCGCCTTTTGGGGCACGATACCTACTGGGCGGTAGAAAAGTTTGATGCGCGTTTGCAAAGCAATTTGCAAAGTATTGGGCTTGTCCGAGCGCGGTGGAATTTCGCGCAAGTTAAAATAGAACAAGGTTTCCCGGTCTTGCGCCAACTGGTTCACTGCCGGCAAGGTTTGTACTTTTAACTGGCTCATCGCACCGGGTTCTACCCGCTGAACCGGTGGAACCACCGTCAATGGTGAATTGATCTTGTTACCCTGCTCATCTTCAATCCAACCCTGCGCCAGATAAGGCAGTTCCTTATTCTGGTTGCTGATATTCAAGCTGATGGACTTATCGCCGCCATTAAGAATGGCCCGGGTTCTATCCAGTGCAATCGCTGCTGTTGCTTGCTGAGCCATAAGTGCCGTCACCAGAATCGTGGTGATACGCAGTTTGTTATTCAATTTCATTACTTTTTCCTTCGAATTAGTTTTGTCAGAACCTGGTGGCACCGAACGTTTTCTCTTACCGGAACCCGCGGTTATCCGCAGGTCCGTTACCAAAGCTTTCTACTCTGATGCCGGGGGCTTATTTCCCGCCGCTATCGGCTGGCAAGGCAGCAGTAGATTCGCCAGTATTGCCGGAGAAAGTGCCTTCGGTAAGGTGATGCTACATTGCGCCTTCCCATTCCAGTTTACTGACATAGTTTCACCGGCTTTTATCCCACTGAGATAAGTGGAACCGTCGTCGTTAACAATGCCGGTCTCTTGCTGATTTTCATTTAATACGGTGGCCCCAAATGGCGGTGATGTACCATCTGCCATGCGTATCATGGCCATCGCTTTTTCGCCGGAAATCACATTAAAGCGGCGATAACCAATAGCGCCTTCAGTCAGTGTGACTTGTGCTACGGTTCCTCTGGCCTCAACATCATCCGCCAGGTTATCAATATCTATACTGGCCCGGTTGCGGTAATAACTGTTCACATCACCGACCACAGCTTTACCAAACCGGTTGGTGCGTATTGATGAGCCATACCCTTGCACCGGAACACCGGATACCCCTTGGGTATCAAGTAACAATCGGGTTCCACCAAGAGTATTCACCCGATGTAAAGCCCCACCTTCAGCCGTAATAGTGGCCCCGCCCTGAATACCTAAACCGACGGAAGAATATTGGCCTTCCTGATAACTGGCGTTGGCATTAATATCCGCGCTACTACCAATGTGGTTGTAGTTACCGCTGACCAACGCGCCGCTACGGGCTACGCCAGTATTGATCTGGTAGTTGTTATGAGCATCTATGCGATCGGAATACCCCACTCGCTGACTGTTTTCACGGCCATTGACTGACGCGCTATAACTGATTGTTGCACTGTTGCCAATCGGCATAGACAAGGACAGATACACCCCATCATCATTGCTTTCGTTATAACGGTTGCGGAAAGCCGAGAATGTCATACTGACGTTTTTCACTTTGCCAATATCGAAATAGCGCGAGAGTGACAGGTTATAGCGGTCATTCGCCGAGCGATCCCAATATGTTTGATGGCTATAGTTCAAATACGCGCTCAGCCCCAGATCCTGAAATTGCTGGTTGAAGCTGATGGTGTACATCTCTTTATTGCCACCCACACTATTACCGCGATAACGTGTGTCGAGATATTCCGTCATGGTCATAAAATTACGTTCAGAGAAGCGATAGCCAGCAAACGTCACCTGACTGCCTGTCTCCTGAAAGTTTTTCGAATAGTTGACGCGATAAGAGCCACCACTCAAAGTGCCTTTCTCGGGTAAAGTGGCCCATGATTGGGTCATATCAACCGACACTGCACCAAATTCCATCAAATCACGGCCAATCCCCATGGATGCCGCTTGATATTCGTTTTCACCACTGATCCCACCACCAAACAATGACCAGCCGCTATTGATCCCCCAAGAGAATTCCCCGGAACCAAATACCGGCCCTTCAGACTGATGCCCGATACTCGAAGGCTTACCTGCGGCCACCCGGTAGCGCACCATTCCAGGGCGGGTCAGGTAAGGAATACTGGCGGTATTCACCTGAAATTGTTGAACTTGTCCATCAAGCTCTTCTACTCGTACATCCAGCGTCCCAGAAACAAAACTGTTCAAGTTCTGGATGCGGAAAGGACCGGCAGCGACCAGTGTTTCACTCAACACACGCCCTTGCTGACTCACAATGACTCGCGCATTGGTTCGGGCCACACCCGTAATCTCAGGTGCATAGCCACGCAAATTCGGCGGTAACATATTGTCATCTGTCGCCAGGCTAGCACCGCTGAAGCGGAAGCTATCAAAGATGGCAGAGTTCAAAAAGTCTTCACCCAATGTCAACTTAGCGCCCAAACTCGGAATAGCGCGATAGGCGTAATAACGGCTCCAATCCCATTTGCGATTAGACTCGGCATCAGAATTCTGATCGACACGCGACTGCCAATCTGCACGCAGACGCCAGGCACCTAAGTTAGCGCCGGTGGTTCCGTTACCGCTCAATGTGTTATTGCTGGTATTGCTCTTTTGCTGGCGGTTCAACTGCCCTAACAGGTTGTAGTCAAACAGCACACCGGGAAGACCGTCTTCCCAACGAGACGGAGGATCCCAGTCAGGTTCGCTATATTCCAGCCAGGCTTGCGGCACACTCAGGTGCAACGAGGAAGTGGCTAAATCGCCTTCCACGGTCAAGCCGGGTAAGCTGCTGATATCGAGACATTCACCACCACGCGACCACGCCAACTTTTTAAAGCTATCTTCTTTTAATGCCAGTAACTCAATTAACTGGGGTGATAAACACGCTTCACTTTTTTTAGGGTCTGTTTCAGAGGCGTAGAATATAATTGGCTGCTCACTGAGTTCCTGTTTATTCATACTAACCAATAAGTTATAACTCCCTGGCATGATATAACCGCGTTGGGAGAACTGACTTAGGTCAAAATTAGCGCGATCCTTGGTATCCAGCACATCTGTATTAAACTGAATATCATCACTAGCAAACACACCATACGCATTGCCACTTAATGCAACAGCGATCAGAATTCGCAATAAATCACGACAGGCAATACCAGAGGTAATGGAACGAGCGGATACCATGAGATATGTCACCTTACTCATTGAAATCAGTAATAATCCAATTTGAAACGAACGCTAGAATGATAAGTTCCAGCACGCAGCATCTTGCCATTGCCCACTAACCGCAGGGCATAATTGAGTTTCAGATCAGCAGGGATGATATTTATTTCCGGTGATGCTATCCCTGGAGTTGAAGCAATGCCTTTATCATCAATAATTTGCATTGCTACTCCTTCAGCTTCTCCGTAAACCGCAAAATTATTACCGTCCGCAGCACCGTCAAATGTCACGGCAAAATGCTGCCGGTTCGACTTGTCAGGGTCGGCGTGAACTATCGTGCAATCTAGCAAACGGATGGCAAAGGGATGGTCATCTCCAACGCCGTTCTGAACCAACTGGCCGATAGGCAGAATCGCCATATCAATGGTCTGTTCCAAACTTCCGGGATCTATAGCACAAGCAGTATCAGTAATACTTCCTTCCATACTCACGCGGCCCCAATCTGTTTTTATGGGATCAGCCATTACCGGAAGACTCAGCAATGACGCCATCAGTAAGGAAGGAGGCACTATCAAAAAAAATGACTTGGACATAAATCACCTAACTCATCCAGCACGTATCTTTTTCAAGAGAAAAGACATGCGGAAAAATCCGCATGTCGAATTAGAAAATGATGCTTATTGGTAAGCCAGCGTGAAGTCAGCTACGCTTGAGAAGCTGCCTGGTTTGATAGCGTCAGCTACAGTGCTGCCCTGCAGGTAAGCAGAGAATGCCAGGGTGTTGTTACCAACAACCAGAGTCTGCGGCTTAGTCGCAGTACCCAGTTTAATAGGTAAACCAGTACCATCAACGATTGCGATACCAGCGCCTTCAGCTACGCCAGTGATACCCAACAGGCCAGCTACTGCTGCTGATTCTGCACCGCCGAAAGTGGTAGTTACAGTTTTCAGGGTAGCGATGTCACAGCTTTCCAATTTGATTTGGAAATTATGTGAAGATGATTTGCCGCCATTCTGCAGTGCCACGTTAGAGATCTGGCCCATTTCAACAGTCTGTGCATCTGAACCTGCAGCGATTGAGCAAGGTGCATCAATGATAGAACCATTGAAAGTTACAGTACCTTGACCCTGGTCAGCAGCGTTAGCCACAGAAGCAAAACCCAATACCAAAGCTGCAGCCAAAATCGTTTTATTCATTTTCATTACATAATTCCTTTATACACAATTAAAGTTTTGCCCGCTGATTTACCTTAATAAAATCAAGGTAAATACCGCATCGAAGTTGTTTTAAACATAAATTTTCATGTAGTTTCTTGTTGTAAAAATACAAGAAGATAAACCACGAACTGCTTAGAGCTATAAAGTCAAAATGCAGACATTGAAGAACACCTACACCTTAATAAAATATTTAAATAACGATAGAGCCCTTTTTGTTCGACGCAGATAATACAAACATAGCGCTCAAGTTGATAGTTATTTAATTCAATAGTTCAAAATTCAGAGTGTTTATCTTAATTAACTAATTTAAAACAATAATATCGATAACTTTGATCGAAAAACATTGCACTATCGACATATACTACTACAAAAATGAGCAAATCGACACATTAGATCGCTAAAAGTCACTTTTTCAAAATTAATGATTGCTTATTCCATTAGTCAAATTATAATCGATATTAAATCCTTATAATTTTAATGCAAAAAGCAGAAAAAGCTTAATAACAATACATTTAAACCTTGCCTTTACTTTGTAATCTTCAAAGTAAATCGAGGTTTTTATATATATATTATTAATTGCAAGCTATTGAAATAAATGAATAATTTAACTAAACACCCCGTCATATCTTTAGATATAAAGAAAGATATTTAACTAACCGTTTTAATTGAATAAAATAGTTATCCGACTCATTGTTTGGGTGTGATTGTTAAATTTCTGCCAACCCATTCTTAAAGTTAAAATAAGAATTTCAAAAACAATATAAAATAAATAAGAGAGAATACTAATGTCTGTATGAATAGTCTTTTAATTTGTAGGAAACGTCCTACTGATATGTATGAAATACAAACCAGATAGTGAGAATATAAGAAGTTAAAAAAAAGATATTCTTAATAAAATAAATTGCATGAGGAATTAATCAATGAAACCTAAGGATCAACGTAAAGAAGAAGTCATGGGTATATTGGAAGAAAAATGTAATGTTCTAAAGGAACAGTTTACTGAATCACCTCCCCCAGTTATCAATTGGCCAAAAACAAGAGAACTTGCCGATAAAGCACAGCTGGATATTTATACGGCAAGGTTGGTGTTAATGAAGTTAGTTGATGAGAATAGAGCCAGAATGTCAGAAACCAAAGTAATGAACTCACTACGCTGGTTTATTGCTCATCCGACTGAAAAATAAATGAAACTACTCTTATTGAGTGTTTATTACTCAATACGCCAAATAATTAGTTAACCCTCTAATCGTCAACACAGCGCATAAAACAACAACATATTGAAAATAATGAAATTATTATTTCTTGCGTCGATAAAAACCACTTTTCCTACACGAAAAGTTAAGCTTATTGTTTTGCTGCTCATGGCCACTATGTTTGGGTACCAGAAAATATGTTGGTACCTATAGCCTCTCCCCCGCCTCAGTGGCGGCGCTGGCTACAAGGCATTATTGTGTTATCCGCATTATGCACCCTGTTCTTTATGGTTACAGGTTCAAAAACTGGCCGGATACTGAGTGAAAGGAGTGGAGTGGAGTGGTTGATATGCAGCCATTAGATAAGCGGATAAACCCCTATATACAGTGGGAAAGGTATCAATACATTCGGCACATCAATCTGTTACTGCAATTTAACCAAAATCCTGCTCCCGCGTTACTGACTCTATTCCGCGTATGGGCCGAGCAATACATCCAATTGCATAATGATCCGAATGTTTATCAAAGCCTTATCATGATTACCCAATATCAAAATGACCTATCTCAGGCCAACCACCTGCGAGATACAGCTCACGCGCTGTTCCCCCAAAATCCTGCATTCAGGTAGTCTCCACCCAATAAGCTGACAGATCAATGCATAGCCCCGAGTTCAGAGGCTAATCTGCTTTGTTTGCGAGTCGTCTCGAGTTTTTAGCTATGTCAGTTTCCGGGCCGCTGGGCTAGTATATCGGCTGGAAAAAGGACTTAACTAGAAAACATAACCGCATGAATAATACTGATAAGCTAGATTCCCATACCCCAATGATGCAGCAGTATCATCGGCTCAAGGCCCAACATCCTGACATCTTGTTGTTTTATCGGATGGGCGATTTTTATGAACTGTTCTATAGTGATGCCAAACGCGCGTCACAGTTATTGGATATCTCACTGACGAGACGGGGCTCTTCCGCCGGTGAACCTATTCCTATGGCCGGTGTTCCCTATCATTCAATAGAGAACTATCTGGCAAAACTGGTTCAATTGGGTGAATCAGCCGCTATCTGCGAGCAAATCGGCGATCCGGCCACCAGCAAAGGGCCAGTTGAGCGCAAAGTGGTGCGTATTGTTACCCCCGGCACCGTGAGTGATGAAGCCTTGCTGCAAGAACGGCAAGATAATTTGCTGGCAGCTATCTGGCAGGATGCGCGCGGGTTTGGTTATGCAACACTGGATATCAGTTCAGGCCGCTTTAGAGTTGCGGAACCCGCAGACCTTGAGACTATGGCTGCCGAGTTACAACGCACCAATCCCGCAGAGTTACTTTATCCAGAAAATTTCGAGCCCATGTCATTGATAGAAAATCGACATGGCTTACGCCGCCGCCCATTATGGGAGTTTGAGCTGGAAACAGCCAAACAGCAGCTTAATCTGCAATTTGGTACCCGCGATTTAATTGGTTTTGGGGTTGAGCAATCCCATCAAGCACTACGAGCTGCGGGCTGTCTGCTGCAATATGTCAAAGATACCCAGCGCACTTCCCTGCCTCATATCCGTGGTTTGACCATGGAACGCCAGCAAGATGGCATTGTTATGGATGCTGCGACCCGCCGCAATCTCGAACTGACCCAGAATTTATCCGGCGGAACGGAAAATACACTAGCCGCTATTCTTGATTGCAGTGTGACTGCCATGGGTAGCCGCATGCTGAAACGCTGGCTGCATATGCCAATCCGTGACACTAAGGTGTTGACCGATCGCCAACAAGCCATTGGCGGCTTGCAAGATATTACCGCTGAACTGCAAACGCCGTTGCGTCAGGTTGGTGATTTAGAACGTATTTTGGCTCGCCTGGCACTGCGAACCGCACGTCCGAGAGATTTGGCAAGAATGCGCCATGCATTCCAGCAACTACCTGAAATTCATCGGCTATTACAACCGCTGGATGTTCCCCATATACAAAATTTGCTGTCACAAGTCGGTCAATTTGATGAATTACAAAACTTGTTGGAACGCGCGATTGTTGAAGCACCGCCAGTATTAGTGCGTGATGGTGGCGTTATTGCGCCGGGATACAATGCAGAATTAGATGAATGGCGGGCGTTGGCTGATGGTGCGACCGATTATTTGGACCGGTTGGAAATCCGTGAGCGCGAAAAACTGGGTCTGGATACACTAAAAGTAGGTTTTAATGGCGTTCATGGCTACTTCATTCAGGTCAGTCGGGGCCAAAGCCATCTGGTGCCAATCCATTATGTTCGCAGACAAACCCTGAAGAATGCCGAGCGCTACATCATTCCTGAGCTGAAAGAGTATGAAGACAAAGTTCTGACCTCTAAAGGCAAAGCTCTGGCGATTGAAAAAGGTTTGTACGAAGAGATTTTCGACCTGCTGCTGCCGCATCTACCCGAATTACAAATCAGCGCCAATGCGCTGGCTGAACTGGATGTTTTGGCAAACTTGGCCGAAAGAGCGGAAACACTCAACTATAGCTGCCCTGTTTTGAGTGACAAACCGGGGATCAAGATTATCGGGGGCCGCCATCCAGTGGTGGAACAGGTACTCAGCGAACCTTTCATTTCTAACCCGCTAACCTTGTCACCGCAGCGGCGCATGTTGATCATTACTGGCCCCAATATGGGCGGTAAAAGTACTTATATGCGCCAAACGGCGTTAATCGTGTTGCTGGCGCATATGGGGAGTTACGTTCCGGCGGATCAAGCCACCATTGGGCCGGTTGATCGTATCTTCACCCGTGTCGGTGCCGCTGATGACTTGGCATCTGGCCGTTCTACCTTCATGGTCGAAATGACAGAAACAGCCAATATTCTACATAACGCTACCGAGCAAAGTTTGGTGTTGATGGATGAAATTGGCCGCGGTACATCAACCTATGATGGTTTGTCACTGGCTTGGGCTTGTGCGGAAAATCTGGCTAGCCGGATCAAAGCCATGACCCTATTCGCGACTCATTATTTTGAGCTGACGACCCTACCGGAAAAAATGGAAGGCGTGGTCAATGTTCATCTTGATGCACTGGAACATGGTGAAACCATCGCCTTTATGCACAGTGTGCAAGATGGCGCGGCGAGTAAAAGTTATGGTTTAGCCGTTGCAGCCTTGGCCGGTGTGCCACGAGATGTAATTAAACGCGCGCGGCAAAAACTGAAAGAATTGGAATCGTTATCGAATAATGCAGCAGCAAGTAAGATTGATGGTTCACAACTGACACTGTTAAATGAAGAGGTACCGCCAGCGGTGGAAGCATTAGAAGCCCTGGACCCAGATTCACTGTCGCCACGTCAGGCACTTGAATGGATTTATCGCCTGAAAAACATGGTGTAACCCCGCCAGCTATTAATTTTAGCCATAAAAAAACGGTGAACATCAGTTCACCGTTTTTATGTTTTCTCAACTGCGCTTATTCGCGGAACAATGCTTCAATGCTCAGGCCCTGTGCTTGCAGAATTTCCCGCAAACGACGTAAACCTTCAACTTGAATCTGGCGCACACGTTCACGTGTTAAACCAATCTCACGACCAACATCTTCTAATGTTGCAGCTTCATACCCTAACAGACCAAAACGACGGGCCAAAACTTCGCGCTGTTTTGCATTCAATTCAAACAGCCATTTAACGATACTTTGCTTCATATCGTCGTCTTGCGTCGTATCTTCTGGGCCGTTTTCATTTTCGTCAGACAGAATATCTAATAAGGCTTTCTCTGAGTCGCCGCCTAAAGGTGTATCAACAGAAGTGATACGTTCATTAAGGCGTAACATACGGCTCACATCGTCGACCGGTCTGTCGAGTTGCTCAGCAATCTCTTCCGCACTCGGTTCATGATCCAACTTATGGGAAAGCTCTCGCGCTGTACGCAAATAAACGTTTAATTCTTTAACGATATGAATAGGCAAACGGATAGTACGGGTTTGGTTCATTATTGCCCGTTCAATCGTCTGGCGTATCCACCAAGTGGCATAAGTGGAGAAACGGAAACCGCGTTCAGGGTCAAATTTTTCCACTGCACGGATTAAGCCAAGGTTACCCTCTTCAATCAAATCCAGCAGCGCTAAACCGCGATTACTGTAACGGCGGGCGATCTTCACCACCAACCGCAAGTTACTTTCGATCATACGCCGGCGTGAAGGCACATCTCCGCGCAATGCACGCCGGGCAAAATAAACCTCTTCTTCTGCGGTCAATAACGGTGAATAACCAATCTCACCAAGATAGAGCTGCGTTGCATCCAGCACTCGCTGGGTAACACCTTGCGCCAACAGCTCATCTTCTGCTAACTCGCTTTCAGTAGGTTCATCTTCTACTGATGCTTTTTCGTCGAAAATTTCAGTTTCCGTACTGTTTTCATCAAAATCAGCATCTTCATGCAACTCGTTAACTTTCAGCGTATTTTGGCTCATATGCTGCTCCTACCCGTGAATCCGGCGAGCAGAATACAGCGTATTCTGCCCAATCTATCGCTGCGGAAGGTAACGCAGCGGGTTTACGGATTTCCCCTTGTAACGAATTTCAAAGTGCAATCTTACTGAACTGGTTCCGGTGCTACCCATGGTTGCTATTTTTTGACCCGCCTTCACTTCTTCTTGTTCCCGGACCAGCATTGTATCGTTATGAGCGTAGGCGCTCAGGTAATCATCATTGTGTTTGATGATAATAAGATTACCGTAACCACGCAGTGCGTTCCCAGCATACACAACTCGCCCATTTGCTGTAGCGAAGATAGGTTGCCCACGGGAACCGGCGATATCAATCCCTTTATTTCCCCCTTCGGAAGCAGAGAAACTATCGATCGTTTTACCTTCAGTTGGCCATTTCCAGTTACTGACTGGACTACCATTGCTGGTAGGGTCACTGATTGGACTGCTCGGCGCGATAACAGGTGCAGTTGTAGCGACAACAGCGCCTGACGCTGGCAACATTTTGCCAACATTCTGTTTACCCGAGTTTTCAGAATACGCGCTAGTTGATTGAGAATCAACCGTTGTAGTTGTGTTCTGAATATTTGCAGGCGGTTTTGCTATTCCACTCGATGTGGCATCAGTCGCGGCTAACATTCCACCACTAGAACCATTACCCAACTGAATAGATTGCCCCACATTCAGGCTATAAGGCTCTGCAATATTGTTTTTTGCCGCCAGATCACGGAAGTCACTCCCCGTTATCCAGGCAATATAAAACAGCGTGTCACCACGCTTAACGGTATAGGTATTACCGCTGTAGCTTCCTTTGGGGATATTGTCGTAACTACGGTTATAAACGATGCGCTCACCAGAACTATTGGTGTCCGAACCACTTAGCATGGTACCAGAGCGATCACCACCGACACTGCTGATTGGCGCGGATGTTGTATTATCATTGCTACAACCAACCAACCATAAACTCATAACCGTACATGCCGCTACCCGGCGTAATGTAATCATTGGGCTTCCCGTGCTCATGCTTCCCCCATGACAGCAATATTAAGCGATATATCCAATATAGATGCGCGCATGCTATCAATAGCGCCGCTGCCATACCATAAAATTTATGTTACTGATTTTTGTCCAATCTTTAGCACAAGAAAACTGTACTTCGACTTTAGTCAAAGGTTAAGACTGAAATAATGATATTTTTTCAAGCCAATTCCCCTTTAACTAAAGGAACAAAACGCACGGCTTCTACCGTCTCAACCTGGAACTCATTATGACGGCGCTGCACATATTTCAAGGTTTGAGCCTGTTCTCCCACAGGCAGGACCAATATCCCACCCTCATCCAATTGCTCAAGTAAAGCATTCGGTATTTCTGGTGGAGCAGCGGTCACAATGATCGCATCAAATGGCCCGCGTGATGCCCAACCTAGCCAGCCATCACCATGGCGAGTAGAGACATTATGCAGATCCAGCTGTTTCAGGCGACGTTTTGCCTGCCACTGTAACCCTTTGATTCGTTCAACTGAGCATACATGTTCGACCAAATGCGCCAAAATAGCCGTTTGATAACCCGAACCGGTGCCTATCTCTAATACGCGCGAAGTGGGTGTCAATTGCAACAACTCCGTCATGCGCGCCACCATATAAGGCTGAGAAATAGTTTGCCCAGAACCTATAGGCAAGGCTGTGTTCTCGTAGGCTTTATGGGCCAGTGCCTCATCAACAAAACGCTCGCGCGGCACTGCTTCGATCGCCTGTAGCAAGCGCTCGTCCCGAATACCTTGCTGACGTAACAGCATCAACAATGTTTGCATGCGCTTATTTACCATTCCCCGTCAACCTCTGCATTGGCTAACCAGTTTTCAACCACGTTTTGAGCCCCATAGGCTGTTAAATCAACCTGCAACGGCGTGATAGACACATAGCCTTGTTCAACCGCTGCAAAATCAGTGTCTTCCGCCACATCAAACTTCTCCCCCGGAGGCCCAATCCAGTAGAGATCTTGCCCGCGCGGGTCTTGTTGACAAAATACCTGCTCTGCTGGATGGCGGCTACCACAACGTGTTACCCGAATCCCTTTAATTTGAGATAAGGGTAAATCAGGTACATTAATATTCAGTATTTTGCCCGTATGCAACGGTTTATGTTGTAACGCGCGCAAGATACGACAAGTGACTGCTGCCGCCGTTGCATAGTGCTGATGCCCATTAAGTGAGACAGCCAAAGCAGGGAAACCCAAATGTCGCCCTTCCATCGCTGCCGCCACGGTACCGGAGTAGATAACATCGTCCCCCAGATTAGGGCCAGCATTGATGCCGGAAACCACAATATCTGGTCGGGGACGCATTAATGCATTGACCCCCAGATAGACGCAATCGGTCGGCGTACCTTGCTGCACTGCAATGTCGCCATTAGATAAGGTGGTAATACGCAGAGCGCTATCTAGCGTCAAGGCATTGGAGGAGCCGCTTCGATTACGATCGGGCGCTACGATTTGTACCAGCGCAAACTCCCGCAATGCGGCTGCCAACGTCTGTATGCCCGGCGCAGTAATTCCGTCATCGTTACTCAGCAATATCCGCAGCATCGGCATTATCCTGATTCATGATTTCCCGCACCACACTGGTGGCAAAACTACCGGCGGGTAACCAGAAACTGAGTTCCAAAGTGACCTCATCCCACCAGTTCCACTGCATATTTTGCGGTTTGAGTAAGATAGCCCGGCGCGCACCTTCGACACGTTCGCGCTTAATCAGTGCCAATAGCTCGGTTTGATCAGCTAAACATGCTTGTTCGAAAGCTAATGCCGCGCCCTGAGTACCCAGCTCACCATCGCCAGGCAACGGAGCGGTTACATTCAATTCGCCCGCATCGACCCGCTGCTGTAACAAGGCCAATTCATCAGCCCCGGCCACAAACCAACTGCCGCGCCCTGATAGCTGCAAGGCATCACCGTCCAGTACAGTCGTCGCCTGCTGTTGAGCTAAACGGCTACTGCTAATCAGGTTGAACATCGCGCTACGGCTGGCGGATAAGTAAAAGCTGCGTTTACTGCGCTCTTTTACTCGAATTTCATTATTCGCCCACAAACGCGCCTGCACCAGATTATTGCCTCCGCGGCCAAAGCGCTGGCTACCAAAATAGTTCGGCACACCATGAGCGGCAATCTGCTGCAATCGCTGTTCGACGTCCTGATTATCAGTTATGTGGCGCAACACCAAAGTAAAAGCATTGCCTTTCAGTGAGCCAATACGCAGTTTTCTTTTCTGACGCACCGACTCCAACACTTCACAGCCTTCCAGTTCGAAAGTAGCAAGATCCGGCGCTTCTTTACCTGGTAAGTGCAAACAGAACCATTGCTCGGTGACGGCGTGACGATCTTTCAAACCGGCATAACTCACCAACCGCGGGTGGATCTTGGCGAAACGCGCCAGATAATCCGCAACAAATTGGGTGTTACAGCCATTTTTGCGGATACGAACCAATAAATGCTCGCCTTCACCGTCCGGCTCAAATCCCAAATCTTCGACCACCACAAAGTCTTCTGGATTGGCTTTTAAAATGCCACTTGCCTTGGGTTTGCCGTGCAGCCAGGTTAGATTTTCCATATCCATCAGTTATGCCTTAAACCTGCTCAACTTTAATTAATAGCGCCACGGCTTCACACGCAATTCCCTCACTACGGCCAGTAAAACCAAGCTGTTCAGTGGTGGTGGCTTTTACGTTGATATCATCCATATGACATTGTAGGTCTTCCGCCAAATGAACGCGCATTTGCGGGATATGGGGGGCCATTTTAGGGGCTTGGGCGATAATCGTAATATCCAGATTACCCAGTTTGTACCCCTTAGCCAGAATGCGGCGGTATGCTTCACGCAATAAAGCGCGGCTGTCAGCACCTTTAAAGGCCGGGTCAGTATCGGGGAATAACTTGCCGATATCACCTAATGCGGCGGCCCCCAGTAATGCATCGGTGGCAGCATGTAATGCAACATCGCCATCTGAATGCGCCACTAAACCCTTTTCGTAAGGGATGCGCACCCCACCAATAATCAGTGGGCCGCTGCCATTTTCACCAAATTTATGAACATCGAAACCATGACCAATTCGCATTAATTGCACTCCAATGAATTTGGGGACTGCCGTTGGGTTAAATAAAATTCTGCCAGCGCCAAATCCTCTGGGCGCGTCACTTTGATATTATCCGAACGCCCTGAAATCAGTATCGGATGATAACCGCAATGCTCTAATGCTGAAGCTTCATCAGTGACCAGCGCGCCGTCTTGTAGGGCGCGGGATAAGCACATTTTTAATAACTCAAGCGGGAAAAGTTGCGGTGTCAGCGCATGCCACAGCGCTTGGCGATCAACAGTATGAGCAATGGCTTGCACACCTGGTTCACTGCGCTTCATGGTGTCACGAACCGGCGCTGCCAGAATACCACCGACCTTGCTGTGTTCAATAATTGCCAGCAATTTTTCAAGGTCGCTTTGGTGCAAACACGGGCGAGCCGCATCATGAACCAGCGCCCATTCGGCCTGCCCTGCTTGCTGCAAACCCGCCATCACAGAATCAGCTCGCTGGTCACCGCCGTGAACAATACTGATGCGAGGATCTCCGGCGATAGATAACCTTGAGAATTGCGTGTCTTGCGGATGTATGACAACAACAACCCGCTGAATTCGTGGGTGACTCAGCAAAGAAACAATTGCGTGTTCAATGATTGTCTTGCCCCCCACAATTAAATACTGCTTAGGGCAATCAGCTTGCATGCGGCTGCCAATACCCGCCGCCGGTACTATGGCTATAATTTCAGGCGTAATAGCTTCGGGTGCAACGACGTCAGAAAGGGAAACTGCGAAATTACTCATTATTTATTGTTGTGCGTTATTTGGCGTCGAAGGGATACCCGCATTACGTCTGGATTGGTCAGGAACCAGACGATAGAAACTTTCGCCGGGTTTAATCATACCCAGCTCGTTACGTGCGCGTTCTTCGATAGCCTCTTGACCACCGTTTAAATCATCGATTTCAGCAAATAGCTGATCATTTCGGGCTTTAAGTTTGCCGTTATTGCCCTCTTGGAGCGCCACGTCATCCTTAACCCGAACAAAATCATGAACACCATTCTTGCCCAACCACAATGAATACTGTAGCCAGCCAAGTAAAATCAGCAATAGTAGCGTAAGTTTTCCCATTCCCGCCCCCTGAAAAACTGCCTATACCGTAAATAATTCGAGTTGCAGGAAGGCAGCAACTGAGCGACAAATTGGTTGTAAACCAATTTGAACAGCGCCTGCGCTGGCCCGCAGGGTGAGCCTCTAATGAGGCCCATAATCCTCAGGAGCTTACACAAGTAAGTGACTGGGGTGAACGAAGACAGCCAACACACATGCAACTTGAAGTATGACGGGTATAATCATCCCACAACTTTTCGTCGGACTCCACTCTGTGACGGAAATAGGCCACAAGGCGCAGATTAAGGACGATTTCCGGCAAAAATACCACGTAACTCGACAAAATGTCATTAAATGCTAATTTTCAGCATTCTTTCCCCCGCCATTGTCGATTAATAACACAACAACACCACGCAGAGATAAACACTGGAAAAGGTATTTTTTCCATTGTCTTATGCCAGTCAGCAAATTAAATATGCATATTTAATGTCGCCATAAATAAATAACCCCCATTATAGTTGAGTTTACAGTTATAAAAGTTTATTTTTATGCACTCAAACTGCATAAATAAAAAATCATACTTTCATTCATCTTTACCTTTTAACCGGGAGATTCACATGTTTAAACGTTTAATGTTGGTTGGGACTTGCTTGGCAGCCGTGTTGTCTGCGGGTACGGCTATTGCCGCTGAACCCACTTATGTGGTCGGCTCTGGGGGGACCTATCGCCCATTTGAGTATGAAAACAGCCAAAAACAACTGGAAGGTTTTGATATCGATATCATTAAAGCTATCGGTAAAGCTGAAGGTTTTCAGGTCAAATTAGTGAATACACCGTGGGAAGGTATTTTTGCCACTTTAGGTTCTGGTGATCGCGACATCATTATTTCCGGTATCACGATTACTGATAAACGTAAGCAAATGGTTGATTTCTCTGACCCTTACTTCCCGGCCGAACAAACCATTGTGGTTCCTAAAGGCTCTAAAGTTGATTCTATTGCCGCATTGAAAAACCTGAATGTTGGCGTCGTGAATTCCAGCACTGGGGATATCGTAGTTTCCGATGTTCTGGGCAAAAACAGTACCGCAATCAAGCGCTTTGATAATACGCCGCTGATGCTGCAAGAGTTATATGAAGATGGTATCGCCGCCGCAGTCGGTGATGTGGGTGTTGCCAAGTTCTACCTAAAAACCCACCCAGAAAAAGCTTTTGAACTGGTGGCTGATGATAAATTTGAGCGCCAATACTTCGGCATCGCGGTAGCGAAAGGTAACGAAGAATTACGCAGTAAAATCAACAGCGGCCTGCAAAAAATCGTGGCTGACGGCACTTATGCCAAAATTTATGAAAAATGGTTTGATGCTCAGGTTCCGACGCTGCCTACAAAATAACTTTTTTAATACATTTTTTAATACACTTTTTAGACCCAAAGTCATTGGCGTTACAGCAGTCACCATGCTGTAGCGCCAATGAATAAAGGTATTTGGATTGCTTATGTCGGGATTTCGTTGGGAAATCATTCAGGAATACGCCCCACTGTTTATGGACGGTGCCTGGATGACAATAAAGTGCACCATTATTTGTGTGATTTTAGGGACGACCTGGGGATTAACACTCGGTCTGGGGCGATTAGCGCAAGCACCTCATGGTATCTGGAAGCCAATACTGTATTACTTTGTTCAATGGCCGGTGCGTATCTATATCAGCGCCATTCGCGGGACACCGCTCTTTGTGCAGATAATGGTGGTGCACTTTGCTTTGGTGCCGCTGTTTATCAACCCTCGGGATGGCATTCTGGTCACCAATGGCATTATGTCCTCTGATTTTGCCAGAATGCTACGTTCTGATTACGGCGCGTTTTTATCTTGTATCGTGGCTATCACATTGAACGCCGGAGCTTATGTTTCTGAGATTTTCCGCGCGGGTATTCAATCTATTGATCGCGGCCAGATGGAAGCCTCCCGCTCCCTGGGTATGAGCTACGGCAAAACCATGCGCAAGGTTATCCTACCGCAGGCTTTCCGCCGTATGCTGCCGCCACTGGGCAACAACGCCATTGCTATTGTAAAAGATTCGTCGTTGGCATCTGCCATCGGGCTGGCAGACTTAGCCTATGCCGCGCGCACTGTTTCCGGGGCCTATGCCACTTATTGGGAACCCTACCTGGTCATTTCGGTGGTTTATTGGGTTATTACATTCATACTTTCGCTGTTAGTCCGGCATATGGAAACGAGGTTCGGTAAAAGTGATTCACGTACATAACCTGCAAAAACAATTTGGCGAAACCCATGTGCTGCGGGGGATTTCATGCGAAATTCAGCCAAAAGAAGTCGTCTGCATAATTGGCCCATCTGGCTCCGGAAAAAGTACCTTTTTGCGCTGTATTAATGCGCTAGAAACCTTGTCCGGTGGTGAAATCACCGTGAATGGTTTTGAGATCCATAACCCCAAAACCGATCTCAACCGCATGCGCGAAAGTGTCGGCATGGTGTTCCAGCGCTTTAATCTGTTTCCGCATATGACGGTGCTGGAAAACCTGATCATGGCGCCCATGGATGTCAAAAAACTGTCCCGCGCACAAGCTATTGAACGGGCTGAATTATTGCTGCGCAAAGTCGGTTTACTGGACAAAATTGATGCTTACCCCAGCAGTCTTTCGGGTGGACAACAGCAGCGGGTAGCGATTGCCAGAGCTTTGGCAATGGAGCCGAAAATCATGCTGTTTGACGAGCCAACCTCCGCGCTCGATCCGGAACTGGTGGGCGAAGTGCTGGCGGTGATGAAAGCATTGGCTCTGGAGGGGATGACCATGGTGGTAGTGACCCATGAAATGGGCTTTGCCCGTGATGTTGCCGATCGGGTATTGTTTATTGATCAAGGGGTTATTCAGGAAGAGGGTAAACCGGAAGAGATATTTACTGCCCCAACCAACCCGCGCACCCAAGCATTTCTTAGCAAGGTACTTTCTGCGCAAGGATAAGCAGATTGAACTTGTAGCGGGTTGTCATTGGAGCAAACCAAACAGCCCGCTGATTTAGCCCTCACCAGCCGGTGAGGAATGTAAATAACATCCAGAATAAGCACACCACTGCAATCCCAGACCCACCTACAGTGATAAGCACATTACCGCGCGATAGCATACTCAGCGTAATGCCGATCAGCACTGAAACGGGCATCAAAGCCAAAAAAAACGGCCAGGTGTAGAGCAAGAAAAAGACAGTATTGGGGCCGTAAACAAAGAATGGAATCGCGAACGCCAACCAATAGAAGACAAAGCCAGTAACACCGCCAAGAAAGGAGTATGACGGTTCCTCCCGTTCCTGCTGTTCGTCGATAATAATTTGGGTGATATTTTGCATACAAATCCTGTGGGCACAGTTTACCGGCACGCTCTCAGGACGTTTTGCCAGCAGCTATATTAGGATTTGATAATAGCTCGACCACGCAGCACGTCTAACAATTGTTCAATCAAATTTGTTACTAATTGTTCACCTTGCAAGCGAGTATCAGGATGCTCAGGAAATTCATAAACAGAGTCGATACCGGTGAAATTTTTCAGCTCTCCGGCACGGGCTTTTTTATACAATCCTTTCGGGTCGCGGGCTTCGCAAATCGCCAATGGCGTGTCCACAAACACCTCAATAAACTGGCCTGATGCCAACATATCTCGCACCATTTGGCGTTCTGCCCGATGAGGGGAAATAAACGCCGTTAACACCACCAGACCGGCATCCACCATTAATTTAGCCACTTCCCCGACCCGGCGGATATTCTCGCGCCGGTCGCTATCAGAAAAGCCCAAATCACGACATAAACCGTGGCGTACATTGTCGCCATCAAGTAAGTAAGTGCTAACACCGCGGGCAAACAGCGCCTGCTCCAATGCCCCCGCCAAAGTAGATTTTCCGGAACCCGATAAGCCGGTAAACCACAGCACCACACCTTGATGCCCGTGCTGTTGTTCACGATCTTCTCGGGTCACGGCATGGGGGTGCCAGACGATATTTTCGTCGGCTGGCGTCACCTGATCAGCATGCACGTTATTTCCCCCCTAACAGGTCACGCGCACCCCAATGTGGGAAGTGGCGGCGAACCAATGCATTCAATTCCAATTCAAACTCACTGAATTCTTTGTTTTCCTGATAGACCGACTCCAGCGTTTCACGGATCAACCCTGCGCCAACAGTGACATTACTCAGCCGGTCAATAAAGATCAGGCCGCCGGTATCGCGATTACGCTGATAGCTGTCCAGCACCAGCGGCTCATCGAACGCCAATTCAACCAAACCAATGCCATTCAGCGGCAAACTTTCGACTACCCGCTGGGTCAATGAGTTGATTTCGACCTGATATTGGATATTTTCAACCCGCGCACGGGTCTTTTTCCCGGCAATCTTGATGTCATAGCTTTGCCCGACCACCAGTGGTTGCTCCGCCATCCACACCACATCCACCAGCGCGTTTTGCGCCGTTTTTAGGGTTTCACTGGTATCAACCAATAAATCACCACGGCTAATATCGACTTCATCTGTCAGCACCAATGTAATGGCTTCACCGGGCATTGCCTGGGCCAAATCGCCATCAAAAGTGACAATCCGTGCAATGGTGGATTCCACACCAGAGGGCAGCACTTTTATTTTTTGCCCGACCCGCACGATACCGGCAGATAAGGTGCCAGCATAACCTCGGAAATCCAGATTTGGTCGGTTTACATATTGCACCGGGAAACGCAGCGGCTGTTGGCGACTGGCATTCACCACATCAACACTTTCCAGCACTTCAAGCAGCGTCGGGCCGGAATACCAATTCATTTTCTCACTTGGCGAGGCCACATTGTCGCCATCCAGCGCCGATAGCGGGACAAATTTAATATCTAAATCAGTGGGTAACTGCTGAGCAAAACTCAGGTAATCTTCTTTAAACTGCTCGAAGACACTTTCCTGATAATCGACCAAATCCATCTTATTCACTGCCACCACCAAATGGCGGATACCCAATAGCGTGGCAATAAAGCTGTGGCGGCGAGTTTGGTCCAATACCCCTTTACGGGCATCAATTAACAAAATCGCCAAATCACAGGTCGAAGCGCCGGTCGCCATATTGCGCGTGTATTGCTCATGCCCTGGGGTATCAGCAATGATAAATTTGCGCTGTTCAGTGGAGAAGTAACGATAAGCTACATCAATAGTAATGCCCTGCTCACGTTCGGCCTGCAAACCATCCACCAACAAAGCCAGATCCAGTTTTTCACCCTGTGTACCAATACGCTTGCTGTCAGTGTGCAGCGTAGTGAGCTGATCTTCGTAAATCTGGCGGGTATCATGCAGTAAACGGCCAATTAACGTACTTTTGCCATCATCCACGCTGCCGCAAGTCAGAAAGCGCAACATGGTTTTGTGCTGCTGGGCATGCAGATAAGCTTCTACCCCGCCTTCATTAGCAATTTGCTGGGCGATAGAAGTATTGTTTAAAATCATCGAGTTACTTTCTAAAATCGACTGATTTTCTGTTTTCAATTGGTCTTGAAATACAGATTGATCTTGAAATTTTGTGCTCATCGGGCGCTCCTCAGAAATATCCCTGACGCTTTTTAAGCTCCATGGAGCCGGATTGATCGCGGTCGATCATTCGACCCTGACGTTCACTGGTGGTCGAGATAAGCATCTCTTCGATAATGGCGGGCAAGGTTTCCGCCTCAGACTCTACCGCGCCGGTCAGTGGCCAACAGCCCAAGGTTCGGAAACGCACCATTTTCTGAGTAATCACTTCGCCCGGCTGTAGGTCAATGCGGTCGTCATCCACCATCAGCAGCATCCCGTCGCGCTCCACCACAGGGCGGGGCTTCGCCAGATACAACGGCACAATGTCGATTTTTTCCAGGAAGATATATTGCCAAATATCCAGCTCAGTCCAGTTGGACAGCGGGAAGACGCGGATACTTTCGCCTTTGTTAATCTGGCCGTTATAGTTGTGCCACAGCTCCGGGCGCTGGTTTTTTGGATCCCAACGATGGAAGCGGTCACGGAACGAATAAATACGCTCTTTGGCGCGGGATTTCTCTTCATCCCGCCGCGCGCCACCGAAAGCGGCATCAAAACCGTATTTGTTCAGCGCTTGCTTCAGCCCCTCGGTTTTCATGATATCAGTGTGTTTGGCGCTACCGTGGATAAAGGGGTTAATGCCCATTGCCACCCCTTCCGGGTTACGATGCACCAATAATTCACAGCCAAATGCCTTGGCGGTGCGGTCACGGAATTCGTACATTTCACGGAATTTCCAACCGGTATCCACATGCAATAACGGGAAAGGTAAATGACCGGGGAAAAATGCTTTACGCGCCAAATGCAGCATCACAGAAGAGTCTTTGCCGATGGAATAGAGCATCACCGGGTTACCGAATTCAGCGGCCACTTCACGGATGATATGGATACTCTCCGCCTCCAATTGCCGCAAATGAGTGAGTCGTTTTTCGTCCATAACAGATCCTTTATGCCAAATTCACGACTGACGGGCTGATGGCCTGTTCAGTCTGCGGTTGTTGCCCAAACCAGGCAATTTGGTGGTGTAAATCCACCACTTCCCCGATGACCAGCAGGGCTGGTGTCGGGGCCTGATGCGCGAGTAATTCAAGCTCTGCCAGTGTGCCGGTCAGAACTTGCTGATCAGCACGGGTGCCCCGGCCAATCACTGCCACTGGCGTAGTGCTGGCTCGGCCATGGGTGATTAATTGCCGACTGATTTCAGCCGCTTTCACCGTGCCCATGTAGATGGCCAAAGTCTGATGACCACGGGCCAGCGCCTGCCAATCCAAATCATCGCCATCGGCGCGGCAATGCCCGGTAATAAATGTCACACTTTGTGCATGGTCACGGTGAGTCAGAGGAATTCCAGCATAAGCTGTCGCCCCGCTCGCCGCCGTCACCCCTGGCACCACCTGAAAGGGTATGCCCGCACGCGCCACAACTTGTAGCTCTTCACCGCCACGACCAAAGATAAAAGGATCGCCGCCTTTTAGCCGCACCACCCGTTTCCCGCGTTGTGCCAATGTGACCAGTAATTGATTGGTTTCTTCCTGAGTGACCGAATGCGCCCCCGCGCGTTTGCCAACACAAATCCGTTCAGCATCACGGCGCACTAAATCCAGCACTTCCGGGCTGACCAAATGGTCAAACAGCACCACATCAGCCTGTTGAATCACTTGCAGACCGCGCAAGGTCAATAAACCAGGATCACCGGGGCCAGCCCCCACCAAGGCAACTTCCCCCTGAGAGATGCTCTGCCCTTCCAATGACAATTGCAGTTCCTCTTCAGCTTGGGCTAACTGACCACGACTGACAAAACTGGCAAAGCGGCCACTGAAAGCATTTTCCCAAAAACGGCGGCGCTCACCCATTGAAGCGATTTGTAGCTTAACCCGGCCACGCCAGCGCCCGGCGATAGCCGCCATCTCACCTAAACTGCTGGGCAATAAGGCTTCCAATTTCTCGCGCAAGATACGCGCCAAAACCGGTGCCTGACCGGCGGAGGAAATCGCCACCACCAGCGGAGAGCGGTCGACAATCGACGGGAAGATAAACGAGCAACGAGGTTGGTCATCCACCACATTCGCCAGCAGATGCCGCTTGTCTGCCGCCGCGAAAACCGCTGCATTCAGCGCAGTATCGTCTGTGGCCGCAATCACCAGAAATACCTCATCCAGCTGCTCGGGCAAGAAATCTAATGCCAGCCAGTGAATGCGGCCATCCTGAGATTGTTGTTCAAGTTCAGATGAGAGAGTCTGTGCCACTACCCGCACCTGTGCGCCCGCGCGGTGGAGTAAGTCAATTTTTCGCGCAGCAACTTCACCGCCGCCAACAACCAATACAGGGCGGCGTTTCAAGTCGGCAAAAAGAGGTAGATAGTCCACAGCATCCTTCAATTACATAATAAGCGTAGGGTGACTATAGGGGGGGGTTATGGCCTTATGAAATGACTAAAAGTAATTACAAGTTCCATAATGATATATAGGCGTGATGACAGGGTTCCCAGCTATGCTGGTTGATCATCACTGTGACTAATTTTCTTATCTGGTGACATAAATATCCGCACTTTAGGAAGTATACAAATTGTCTATTTCCCCGGAGAGTTTCATACTATACCGCGTTGTCCATGCCAGTAGGTGTGGCTCTGACTTTAACAAGGATATTTCAGTATGTTTTCCCGCCGTCGCCTAAAGTGGGCACTCTTTACGCTGAGTTTAACATTTACACTGAGTTTAACTGCCGTCCTGCCACTTCAGGCAGCGACATCGCCAGCCATCGGTCAAATAGCTGAACAACAAGTTCGCCACATCAGCACCTACTTTCCGGGCCGTATGGCGGGCAGCCCAGCGGAATTGCTGGCTGCTGAATATATTAATCACCGTTTTCAGCAGATGGGCTATCAGAGTAATTTGCGGGGGTTTAATACCCGTTATCTCTATACCAGTAAAAATGGTAAACAAAACTGGCGAAATATCAGTGCCACTTCAGTGATTGCTGCCCGAAATATATCAACAGATAAAGAGGATGCGGCCAACAAAGCGGATGATCAAAAACAGATAATCATCATGGCGCACTTTGATACTTACACCCCACAAAGCGACGAAGATTTAGATAAAAATCTGGGTGGTTTAACACTGCAAGGTGTTGATGATAATGCGGCGGGTGTAGGGGTAATGCTGGAACTGGCGGAGCGCCTCAAAAAAACGCCGCTGCGCTATGATTTACGTTTTGTCGCGCTCAGTGCTGAAGAAATTGGTGCGCAAGGAACAGAAAATTATCTGCAACGAATGAGCCCAACAGA
This sequence comes from Yersinia sp. Marseille-Q5920, assembly GCF_946902935.1. Classification (NCBI taxonomy): domain Bacteria; kingdom Pseudomonadati; phylum Pseudomonadota; class Gammaproteobacteria; order Enterobacterales; family Yersiniaceae; genus Yersinia; species Yersinia sp. Marseille-Q5920. Next base: position 100,146 of record NZ_CAMPQA010000014.1, read on the forward strand.
GAAAACTAATACACTGTTGGTGATCAATTTGGATAATCTGATCACCGGCGATCGTCTCTATTTTAATGCCAATAATCAGCCCGCTGCCATTACTGCAAAGGATCAAGCGCTAACACTGGCTCGCCGCTATGGTATTACGGCCTCCACAGTAAAAGGCCTGGTAACCTCCCCCTGTAAGGCAGAGAAAAATGCTTTTGATGCCGCCGGAATAGCGGTGTTATCCATTGAGGCCAGTAACTACACGTTAGGAAATCAAGATGGCTGCCAGCAACGGGCTATCAGCAAGCATTTCCCTCAAGGAACCACCCGCCATCAAAGCCAACTGGATAACTTAAATTATCTGGATAAGTTCTTGCCCGGCCGCATCACTAAACGCACACATAACACGGTGCAGATATTGTTGCCGCTGATACAAACGTTAGCTGGCGCTAAAAAATAATTTTTTGCCGCAAAAAATAAGGGCGCTATGAGCGCCCTTTTATCTCTCTGTCACATTCAGCTTTCATGCAGACCGCATTCACGTTTTAGGCCAAAGAAGCGCGTTTCTTCTTCACTCATACCCGGCTCCCATTTACGGGTTGTATGGGTATCGCCGACAGATAAATAACCCTGCTCCCACAATGGATGGTAACTCAGACCATTTTGGGTCAAATACTGATAAACTTGGCGGTTATCCCAATCAATAATAGGGAGCAATTTGAAAACACCGCGTGCAATCGCCAGAACCGGTAACTTTGCCCGGCTGCCCGATTGCTCACGGCGCAGGCCCGCAAACCAAGTTTGAGCGCCTAAAGTTTCCAGTGCGCGGTTCATCGGCTCAACTTTATTCAGGTCGTTATAGCGCTCAATCCCCTCAACACCCTGTTCCCACAATTTGCCATAGCGAGCTTCTTGCCAGGCGGGGTTTTGAGGGGCACGAAACACTTGCAAATTAAGCTGAAGTTTTTCAGTGAGAGAATCAATAAACTGATAAGTTTCCGGGAACAGATAGCCGGTATCCGTGAGGATCACCGGGATATCAGGGAGCTGCCGCGTCACCAAATGCAAACAAACTGCCGCCTGAATACCAAAACTGGAAGAGAGCACAAACTCACCGGGCAGATTTTCTAATGCCCAACTGACGCGCTCTTGCGCGGTTAAATGCTCCAGTTGCCCATTAACCAGCGCCAATGCCGCGGCTTGTTCCGCTTTCGGCAGCGCATTAAGTTCATTGAGATTGAATTGACTCACACCGCCTCCTGAACATCATAAAAGTCGTGGGCTGAATCTATCACCGGAGCAATAACACCGACACGAATAACAAAATCGCCGAAACCCTCATCAGTATGGCGTTCCTTAGCCCAACGCCCGACTAACTGGTCGGTAATCGCCAGGATTTCATCTTCGGTAATGTTTTCACGATACATGCGCGGTATCCGCGTGCCTTCGCGGTTGCCGCCCAGATGCAGGTTATAGCGGCCCATAGCTTTCCCCACCAGCCCAACTTCAGCCAGCAAAGCACGGCCGCAACCATTCGGGCAGCCGGTGACGCGCATCACAATATGTTCATCAGGCAAACCATGTTGCTGCAAAATACCTTCAATACGGGTGACAAATTCCGGCAAGAAACGTTCAGCTTCCGCCATTGCCAATGGGCAAGTTGGGAACGAAACACAGGCCATCGAATTTTCACGCTGCGGGCTGACATTGTCATCCATCAAGCCGTGTTCACGGGCCAATGCTTCAATGCGCGCTTTGTCTTTTTCCGGTACCCCCGCCACAATGAGGTTCTGATTGGCAGTTAAACGGAAATCGCCCTGATGGATTTTAGCAATTTCCGCCACGCCGGTTTTCAGACTGCGGCCGGGGTAATCCAGCAAACGGCCATTTTCGATAAATAAGGTCAAATGCCATTTTTTGTCGATGCCCTTTACCCAGCCAATACGATCACCGCGGCCAGTAAATTGGTAAGGTTTGATGGCAGAGAAACTCACACCCGCGCGCTTTTCAACTTCGGCCTTAAACACATCAACACCGACGCGCTCTAGCGTATATTTGGTTTTAGCATTCTTACGATCAGTGCGGTTGCCCCAGTCACGTTGGGTGGTCACCACCGCTTCTGCAATAGCCAAAGTATGTTGCAACGGGATATAGCCGAATTCACTGGCTTTACGTGGGTAAGTATTCTTATCACCGTGAGCAATGGATAGCCCACCGCCAACCAACACGTTAAAACCGACCAATTTACCTTTCTCCGCCACCGCAACAAAGTTGAGGTCATTAGCATGGAGATCGACATCATTTTGCGGCGGAATGACGACTGTAGTTTTAAACTTACGTGGCAAATAAGTCGCACCGAGGATCGGTTCTTCATCCGTGGTCGCGACTTTTTCTGCATCCAGCCAAATTTCAGCGTAAGCACGGGTACGTGGTAACAAATGTTCAGAAATCTTCTTCGCCCATTCGTAGGCTTCCTGATGGAGCACTGACTCCACCGGGTTCGAGGTGCAGAGTACGTTACGGTTAACATCGTTTGCCGTCGCCAATGCATCCAAGCCCAATTGATTGAGCAACTGGTGGGCTGGTTTCACATTTCCTTTCAGAATGCCATGAAACTGGAATGTCTGGCGGTTAGTGATACGGATGCTGCCGTATAAAGTGTTATCCGCAGCAAATTTATCAATTCCTAGCCACTGTTGCGGGGTAATAATCCCTCCGGGCAAACGGCAGCGCAGCATCATGGCATGACGAGGTTCAAGCTTCTGTTCCGTCCGTTCGGCGCGGATATCGCGGTCATCTTGCTGATACATTCCGTGGAAGCGGATCAGCAGGAAGTTATCGCCGTTGAAGCCGCCGGTCAGCCCGTCATTCAAGTCCTCTGCAATAGTCCCGCGAAGGAAATTGCTCTGTGACTTCATGCGCTCGCCGTCAGAAAGCTTTCCAGTCACGACCTGTTTTCCAGCAATAACTAATGGCCCTGGGTGTTTTTCATTCATCAGTACACATCCCGCTGATAACGGCGCGCCAGGCGCAGCTCACTTAAATATTCATCAGCCTGCTCAGCATCCATCGCGCCGTGCAGAGCCACCACGTCCAGTAAAACTTGCTCAACGTCTTTCGCCATGCGGTTGGCATCGCCACAGACGTAAATGTGGGCACCTTGTTGGATCCAGTCCCACAGTTCTGCACCTTGTTCGCGCAGTTTGTCTTGTACATATATTTTATGGGCTTGATCGCGCGACCAAGCCAGATCAATGCGGGTCAGTAAGCCGTCTTTGACATAGCGCTGCCATTCAACCTGATAGAGAAAATCTTCAGTGAAATGTGGGTTACCGAAAAGTAGCCAATTCTTGCCTGTGGCTCCATCGGCTTCGCGCTGCTGCATAAAGGCGCGGAACGGCGCGATGCCGGTTCCCGGCCCAATCATTATCACTGGCGTTTCTGGGTTAGCCGGTAAACGGAAGTTATCGTTATGTTCGATAAAGATGCGAATATCGTCATCCATCGCCAATCTATCCGCCAGATACCCCGAAGCACCGCCAGTACGTGGACGACCATCAATCTCATAGCGCACCACACCGACGGTAATATGCACTTCATTCTCAGTTTCAGCTTGTGAGGAAGCAATGGAATAGAGGCGAGGAGTTAGTGGCCGCAACAGTGCAACCAATTGATCGGCATTGAGATCAGAGGGGGCCTGACGCACCATATCCACAATCGGAGTGTTCTTCGCATAGTGTTGCAGCGCCGGTTTATCCGCCAGCAAAGCAATCAATTTCTCATCACGGGACAGTGCGGCGTATTTATCGACAATCACCGTGGTATTTTGCGTCAGTTCAAGATGGCTACGCAGCGCTTGCGACACCAATATATTCTGCCCATCAATACTGACCGGCTCATCACCTTTAAGCCACAATAGCGCCAGCAACTCGTCGACCAATGCAGGGTCATTATCAAACCAGACCCCCAGAGCATCACCCGGCTGATAGCGCAGCCCGGAGTCCCCTAAATCAATTTCAATGTGGCGCACATCTTTTTCAGAATGACGCCCCGTCACTTTTTGCTGTACCGATAACTGCGCGGTAAGTGGCGCGGTTTTGCTATAAGGGCTAGAGGTAATTTCATCGACCACACCACTTTTTGTGGCCGCCGCCGCCGCTGTTGATTGGGCTGGCACTCTGGCTTGCAAGGCCGCAACAACCTGCTGTCGCCACTGTTGTGCTGATTCTTGATATTCCACATCAGCATCCACTCTCTCAACTAACCGCTGCGCCCCCAACTCAGCCAATTTGTTGTCGAAATCTTTACCCGCCTGGCAAAAATGCTCATAGGAAGTATCGCCTAAGCCAAACACCGCAAAGGCGGTTTCTGGCAATTTAGGCGCTTTTTTAGAGAATAAGAACTTATGCAGCGCCACGGCCTCTTCGGCTGGTTCGCCTTCACCTTGGGTGGAAGCAACAATCACCAGCAAACGTTCCTGCGCGATTTGTTTAAACTTATAATCACCGGCATTAACCAGATTGACATTAAGCTTGGCGGCCAAAAGATCGTCACGTAGCTGTTCAGCCAAACGCCGCGCATTGCCGGTTTGGGAAGCAGAAATCAGGGTAATCGCCGTTGCTGGAGCGGCCACAACAGGAGCAATAACCGCGCCAGGTTGTTGGTTAACCATGCCCCAGAAGTAGCCAGATAACCAGGCCATTTGGGTGGGAGAAAACTCACCAACCGCGGCTTGCAAGCGGGCCAACTGCTCCGGCGATAACGGGAGTAAAGAAGTAGGAGGAACCTGAGTCGTCATTGCAGTACTAATTCCTTTATGCTTAGCCACGGTAGGCACGGACAGCTATTAGTGCGAACAGTTTGCGCTCAAAAGTCTTGATAGTTTGTAAGATTAACCATCCCGATAATAACAATTAAAGAAGCAATGGAAATAATAAATAACCAAAACGACTAAGTGGTTTTTCAGGTAATAGATATGAGTTAAAGTGTTCAACTTATTAGGAAATTTTCACCCACTGACATCTCATCACAAATTAATTATATCTGTATAAAAATCAGTGGAATACGTGAAGACAAGCAAAGTTCATCTAAGCCAATAGGGCACACAGTTACGTGCATTCATAGCCAGTATCCATGCTTTCGGGTACTATGCGGCGGTTTTTGAGTCAATAAGGTCAGAATGATGAGCACCACCCTATTTAAAGATTTTCAGTTTGAAGCCGCCCATTTGTTGCCTCATGTCCCAGAGGACCACAAATGCGGTCGTTTGCACGGCCATTCATTTATGGTCCGTATTGAGGTCACAGGTGAAGTTGATGCTCACTCCGGCTGGGTGATGGACTTTGCTGATCTCAAGGCTGCATTCAAGCCAATTTGGGAACGTTTGGATCATCACTATCTGAATGACATTCCCGGTCTGGAGAATCCGACCAGTGAAGTGCTGGCCTGTTGGATTTGGCAACAGCTTAAACCGCAATTACCAGAACTCAGCGCCGTCATGGTAAAAGAGACCTGTTCGGCGGGTTGTGTTTATCGCGGGTAATAAATCGCGGTGAATAAAATTGATCCCCAAAGTCATTGGCGTTACAGCAAGGCCGCAAGTAAATGAACCCCGATGAGCTTACATAAGTCAGTGATTCGGGTAAATGAACGCCGCAACACAGCTGCAGCGACAAGGCCGAAGGGGATTAAGCGATATTTAAATACTTATGTGTCTGCATCGACAGCCGCCAATTCTTGGCGATACAAGTTTCAATACAGAGCTTGGTGGCTTCTTCTTTCTGACTAATCGGCTGCAAAGCAATAATCCGCTTTTTGTCATCCGTCAATGTTACCAGCAGTGCTTCTAGTGCTTCGATATCCCGTAAACGCCCCACCGGATGCTTAATTTCATCTGCGCGCTGTAATGCCTGTGGCAATACTTTTAGGCCACCACGCATATTCACTTTTGGCGAAACCGTCACCCACGTGGTGGCGGAACACTGCACTTCATGAGTACCGCTGGTTTCAATTTGACAACTGTAACCGGCTTGCTCCAACTGTGATGTTAAAGGGAGCAAATCGTAAATAGCCGGTTCACCGCCGGTTATCACCACATGACGAGCGGTATACCCTTGTTGACGGAAGATATCCAGTAGCTGCTGTTCACTGGCCGTTCCCCAAACATCACTTTCCGCCGTTTTTACCATGATGCGCTGCATATCGACTTCCCGATCGGCCGCTTTTTCCCAGGTATGTTTGGTGTCGCACCAGCTACAACCAACTGGGCAACCCTGCAAACGCACGAAAATCGCCGGTACGCCGGTGAAGTAACCCTCGCCCTGCAAGGTTTGGAACATTTCATTAATCGGGTACTGCATTAGCATCTCTATCGTCATTCAAACCAATACGTGATTATCGCAGATTCCCTGGCTGCGACCAAACTGGCAACACCGAGGCTACCAGTTTGTTTGTATCAGGCCGTTACTCGATGACACCACAAGCCATTCGCGCACCACCACCCCCCAAAGGCATGGGATGGTCGGCATAGTTATCACCACCAGCATGAATCATTAGCGCATGCTGTTTCACCTCTGATAACGATTTCAGACGTGGAGCCAATACTTGGTAAGTCGCAGTGCCATCGGCATTGACCACCAACCCCGGCAAGTCACCCAAGTGCCCTTTATCACTATAAGGCCCAAGGTGCGTCCCGGTTTTTTGCGGATCGAAATGGCCGCCCGCAGCCAATGCGGGAACAGCTTTACCGTCTTTCTGCCCCGGAGCACAACTTGGATTCTCATGGAGATGGAAACCATGAATACCCGCAACCAGCCCGGTCAGATTTGGCGTAAACAGTAAACCATAAGGCGTTTCGGTCACAGTAACAGTACCCAGCGCCTTTCCATTGCCAGTTGGCAGAGCTTCATTCAATGTGACGGTAACATCTGCCGCCAATAAACTGCTGGAGAAAAGCATCGCCGGTAACAGTAAGTATTTCAATTTCATTGGTTATCTTCCTTTATGCATTGTTGCTGAATCATTCAAGTAATCATTAAGGATAACGGCTGATAAGTTATCTGCACGGCAGCAGTGCAAGAGATGTGATTCAGGCGGGACTTATAAGCGATATTCAGATTATTCTCGGCAAAATAAGCAAGTGATAACAATAGGTTAATCTGTAAAATAGCAGGTTAACCCATCGCTAATTAAATGTTGACGCCGCTCTTCGGGGGTATAAGAGGAGTGCATCATGCTGACTGGATGCTGCGCTAATATTTCACCGTCGCCCAAGTTGGCTGCACGATAAATGAGCTGAAGCGCGTTCAAAAAAGCGACCCACGCCGCCATGCCGCCTTCCAGTATGGCAATACGGCGCTCCAATAAATATAATGTTGGGTTACTGATTCTTGAGTAAAAATAACCTTTTTCTGTTCCGGCAAAACAAGCCCCGCCATATTCAGCGCTTGGAAATGTAGCGCTTATATAAACCGGTGGCGGTAATGCGCCTAAATTCTCTGGCGGATTATCACCATAATGTATAGCTCGGGTAGAAAAAGACTTTCTGATTGCATCGATATTAATATGTCCTCATAAAAACAGTTTTATGACTTTATGGCGGCGGTATTTTTGTGGCATTAATTCTTTGACCGATTATCTGTAACGTCCGTAATAATAAGGTAATCCCGACTAGCGTGTCACGATCACGAAATAAAGAGTACAACGAACGATAATTAACAGTTTCTTGATTAAGTCTCAGCTCAGTATTTGCCATTCTTAATGCATTGCCACTTTCCCAACCGACAGAAACAATACCTTCGAATATGCCAGAAAGTTTCTCAACTAAAGCATTATCTGCAATATCAATCACATCAGAGAATAATGACAACATATCTACTACATTATTGAACCGTCCTCCCGCTAATAAGGGCTGTAACTTATTGAGCAATTCCGTGAAATCGACCTCAGGCGCTATTGCTTTATCAACATGATTTTCATCTGATTGATGTTCGCTCATATTTTCCCTTATTAAATAAGACCACGGACAGTGGCCCAATATAAGCCACGGTTAAAACCATTACGCAGCATTCCCCCCATCTTGGTCGGTGGTGTTGGCATCACATCATTACGGTAGTCGTACCACAGTGGCATACCCGCATTCAGCCCCATTTGGGCCAGTGCTTGTACTTTTCCATCATAGTAACTGGTGGGATAGCCGATGCGCAGTTCAGAGACAATATTGTCAGCAATAACAGGCGCTTGATTATGACAGGAACCGCCTGCTTTGCTAATCGGCAAGTCAACGGTATCACCAATAACATAGACCCCCGGCTGCCCATAGACTTGCAGAGTTTGATGGTCAGTCGGTAACCAACCCTCCCCGTTATCCCATTCACTCAATCCGGTGTTACGCACAACATCCACAGCCGTAATCGGCGGAGTACTCATCAATATATCAAAGGGTTGCTCGTCTCCCTCGGCGGAATAGGCAATCTTTTTATCGGGGTCGACTTTTTGCAGCGTAAAACCGCGCTGATGTTTGATATCTTTAGCTGCAAAAATATTGGGTAGAACTTCTCCCGTAGGCCTTTGTAAAAAAAGGCAATTACGCAAAAGCTGAGAAACTGTGGGATAGGTATAAGCAATTTCAATGGCATTACGCACCCCACGACGGCGGAGATAGTCATCCAACATCAGTGTAGTTTCTATCGGAGCAATGCCACATTGATGGGGTACATTAGGTGTTTGCGGGAATGAGACCGTGATAAGAATACGGCCTTTCTCTATTTTAGCTAATTTATCAGCCAATTGACGGGAAGCCGCATATTGATAAAAATGATCGCCCGCTTCAGCCAGGCCTTCAATTCTATTCGGGCGAGGGATACACCCTGTTGCAAACACTAAAAAATCATAATTATATTTTTTCCCACTGCGACATGATATTTCTCTTTTAGATAAATCGAAATCCTCCGCTTTATCGACAATGAAATTGACTTCTGGCCGCAATAAACTTTGTTGTGAACGTTCCAACTCTTGCTTATAAAACAAATTAAAAGCGACATACATAAAAGCGGGTTTATAGTAGTGAACCGGAGAGTCAGAAATAAGTATTAACTCAACTTTATTATCAAGAATATCTCGATGCAATTTAGCTGCTAATAAATTAGCTAAAATAGTACCGCCAGTGCCACCACCGACAATAACAATTCTATTGAGCATGTAATTTTACCCCATTAGACCAAGATAAAAATTCTCCTATATCTATAACGTCCGCACTAATTATAAATAGCAATTATTTGCACGAAAATAAATAAAGAATTTTAATTCTTAAATCCATTAGATATTAATTGTAGTAATAAAAAATTAGACAGCAAACAATATTTAGTGACAAGTATCACACTATCAAAATTAATACA
>NZ_CAMPQA010000015.1:0-96975 GCF_946902935.1 Yersinia sp. Marseille-Q5920
AGCGCCCCGGAAAAAGTTCTGGCATACTTTACGGGCAGGCATAGAGTTGATCTCGCTGAATTGGTTGCACAATCAGTAGATCATATTTTCTCTATGCCTGTCCTTTTTTCTGGGGATTCACCAGCGCATTGCGGGCTTCTTTGTTAATAGAAGTCTTATTAGTGCATTATGAATAACATAGATTGAATCTATCCTTGAGCATCCCAATATCAAAAAAGCAATATAGGTAAAAGACATTACTGACCGGAACATCTGAGCGTATAATCAGTGAACTATCCACTGCGGTTATCTTACAAGCCAGAGTGATTTCGAATAAGGAATAGGCCATCAAAGTGCCGAAACGAACATATGCAATGCGGTATGTTGCAGGTCAACCGGTTGAACAGATTTTCCCTGGCTCTACTAAATTATTGGGGCAAGGGTTACCTCCAGGCACCCCTTTGCCGACCACGGAATTTCTACGGGTGATGGTGTGGAATATCTTTAAGCAACAGCGGGCTGAATGGCTGTCTGTGCTCAAAGAGTTCGGGCGTGATGCGCAACTGATGCTACTGCAAGAAGCACAAACAACACCCGAGCTGGTGAGGTTTGCTACGTCCCATTATCAAGCGGCAGATCAGGTTCCAGCCTTTGCGCTACCTCAGCACCCCTCTGGCGTGATGACGTTAGCGGCCACTCACCCAGTCTACTGTTGCCCATTGCGAGAGCGAGAACCACTGCTGCGCTTGTCTAAGTCGGCACTAGTCACTGTTTATCCCATTCATGATGGCCGATTATTGATGGTCGTGAATATTCATGCTGTGAATTTCAGTCTTGGTGTCGATGTTTACAGTAAACAGTTAGAGCCGATTGGAGAGCAAATAGCTATGCACCGTGGCCCGGTTATTCTGGCTGGGGATTTCAATGCCTGGAGTCGCCAGCGGGTTAACGCATTACAGTGTTTTGCTCAAGGTTCGGGTTTGGAAGAAGTTGAGTTTCCTACAGATAATCGTAGCCGCGCTTTTGGTAAGCCTCTCGATTTCGTTTTTTACCGCGGCCTTACGCTGGCAGATGCCTCGGTATTAGTGACGCGAGCTTCTGATCATAATCCGCTTCTGGTTGAGTTTCGGCCATAAAAAAAGCACCCCTAAGGGTGCTTTTTAACAGCTTTAATAGCGATTCTGACTTTATGCGTCCGGGGTTGATTTGCCGTTAACGAACAGCGTCAAGTTCAAACCTGGCAGCAATTTATTAGCTTTGCTGACTACCGAATTCCATCGCATCACATCGTCGGTGTTTACACCGTGACGCTTGGCAATACTGGCAAAAGAATCACCTTTACGAACTTGATAGGTGATGCTGTTGCTGCTAGTTGTATTGCTTGCCAGTTGCAGGGTTTGCCCAACTTTTAAGGTGCTCTTGGCATGTAAGTTGTTCCAACTCTGCAAATCGCTGGTCTTGATATTCAACCGCTTGGCTATCGTAGATAAGGTGTCGCCGGGGCGAACTTTATACTGCGAGTTTGATGCTGATTTTGTGCTGTTCTGTGCCAACTTGGTTGGTTGAACTGCGGCAATATCAGTATCTGCCAATGAATCTTTAAGCTGCTCAGCATGGGATTTCGGCAACATAATATAACGAGGACCGTGTCCAGCTGGTGCCGTTACATTGCGCTTATACCCAGAATTAAAGGATTTCAACTTTGTCAGTGACATCCCCGCCATCTCAGCCGCCTGAGTTAGCTCTATCTGCTGACCAACATCAACGCGCGCTAATGCACGGTCTTTGTCGGTGTCAGGCAAGTTTATACCGTACTTTTTGCTGTTCTTGATTAAATCACCCAAGGCCAGCATTTTTGGAACATAAATTGACGTTTCACGAGGAAGCGACAATGCCCAAAAGTTCGTCGGTTTACCCTTTGCCTTATTTGCTTTCACCGCTTGCATAACTCTGCCTTCACCGCTGTTATAGGCAGCGACTGTTAACAACCAGTCACCGTCAAACATCTTGTTCAGGCGCTCCATTATATCAAGCGCTGCTTTGGTAGACGCCACCACATCTCTGCGGCCGTCATACCATTGGTTTTGTTTCAAGCCATAATTTCGACCGGTACTTGGCACTATCTGCCACAGCCCTGCGGCGTTGGCGGATGATGTCGCGTGTGGGTCAAAAGCGCTCTCCACTATGGGTAGCAGTACCAGCTCCATCGGCATATTACGTTTCTTAATTTGCTCGACTATCAGGTACATGTACGGCTCTGCCCGTAATGTTACATCGTGGAGATAGCTCTTATTTTTTAAGTATTTTTGTTTCTGTTCACGGATCCGAGAATTTTCCGGAACCTTCATCTTCAGCTCGTCGCTAATGAAGTTCCACAAATCTTGCTGCGCGAGGCCACTGTCACTATCCAGCCATCGCGCGCTACCCTCTCGGGCGCTATTTGTGTACTCTCCTGCTTCACTTTCTTGACCTGCCGAAGACAAACTCTGTGCATGCTGTACAGGAGCCTGAACGCCCGTCTTGGACGTCTGGCACCCAACAAGCAAGACTGAGGCGAGAAATATCGCTTTGGTCTTCATGTGTGTGTCAATGTAGTTGCTTAAAAGACGAGCAATCATACTTTGCTTCGATAAAAAACACAACTAAAAGCTCAGAAACGGTCTTTCTGTGCACGTAATTCGGAAAAAACTGAGACAAGCGACTCTGGCGGTGACATTGCGCCTATTTTCCTTTGTAAATCAATGTCATCACAACGTAAGAAAACATTAATTTTCCTCTCAATTTGCAATTTTACGGGTAAACTAGGTCGATCTTTTGCCCGTAATTGCATGATTTCATGCTGATATGTAGCAATGTCTTTGTCTAATGGCAGAATAAAACGGGCAAACTTAAGATTCGCGAGAGTATATTCATGCGCGCTGCAAATTAAGGTTTCGTCAGGGAGTTGCGCGAGCTGTTGAATAGACTTGTACATTTGCGCTGGAGTGCCTTCAAATAGCCTGCCACAGCCCGCGGAAAATAGCGTATCACCACAGAAAAGATAAGGTTTGCTGTAGTATGCGATATGTCCAAGTGTGTGGCCAGGAACGGCAATAACTTGGTATTTTTGGCCGCTAATGGTCAGGTTATCACCCCCATTTACAATAATTGTCGCACCCTTATTCGCGGTTTCTTGTGGCCCATAGACTGGAATATCGGGGTAATGGCGGCGTAAATCTGCGACTCCACCGACGTGATCATTATGGTGATGGGTCAATAATATGGCTTGAGGAAGGTACTGGCCTTGGCTCAGAGCTGCCAGCACGGGAGCTGATTCTCCGGGGTCCACAATGACACAGTGTTTTTGTTCGTCAGCCAATAACCAAATGTAATTGTCTTGAAATGCCGGAATGCTGATAAGATTCATTAGATACCTCTTTTATTGGCAACAGTTTGAAAGAAGACGTTAAAACATGAAACCAGCACAAACACGCCAAAAGATTGATACGCCCACGTCTTGGGCTGAGTTACCTTGGGGAGAGTATTATCGTGCGGCGATTGAGCAGCAATTGCAGTCTTGGTGGCCGAAGTTCTTTGGTTTCCACTTATTGAAGATAGGCCATTTGAGCGCTGAAATCGCTAGCGATAAATGCGCAATCTCTCATCAGGTGAATGTGGGGGAGCAGGGCAAAAATATGCAGGTGCTTGCCAGCCCATATCAGTTACCTTTTGCTGAGAAATCTGTGGATGCTTGCTTACTGTCCCATACTTTAGCCTATGCCACTGATCCGCACCGCATTTTACGTGAGGTGGATCGGGTACTGATTGATGACGGCTGGCTGGTTATCAGCAACTTTAATCCCATGAGTCTATTGGGCGCAGGGAAGCTGGTGCCGTTATTACGCCAGCGGCAACCCCATGTTAGCCGCATGTTTACTCAGATGCGCTTGTTAGACTGGTTGAGTTTATTGAATTATGAAGTTTTGTATTTATCGCGCTTTCACGTGTTGCCGTGGCATAAAGAAGGTGGGCGCTTTATCAGCACCCATCTGCCCGCTTTGGGTTGTGTCAGCTTGATTGTTGCCCGCAAACGCACTATTCCATTGACGTTTAATCCGATGAAGTTCGGCGCACGTAAACCTTGGTTTAGCCGGGCAGTGGGTGCGACCAAAAGCTATCGTGACCAACCCTGAGTTGGCAGTCACGCATTAATTAGGGATATACCCGGTATCTTCCATCGTCGGTGAGTTTGCGCCTTCGCGGGCCAATTCATCGCAGCGTTCGTTTTCTGGATGACCGGCATGGCCTTTGACCCATTCCCATTGAATTACATGAGTTTGGATAGCTAAATCAAGACGTTGCCATAAATCGACATTACGCACCGGTTTGCGGTCAGTGGTTTTCCAACCGCGTTTTTTCCAGTTATGAATCCACTGAGTAATCCCCTGGCGCACATATTGGCTGTCAGTGCTGAGTGTGACTTCGCAAGGTGAGGTCAACGCCTCCAATGCTACGATAGCGGCCATCAGCTCCATGCGGTTGTTTGTAGTCAGGAAATAGCCAGCGCTAAAGGTTTTTTCATGTTGCTTGTAACGCAAAATTGCGCCGTAACCACCGGGGCCAGGATTGCCAAGGCAAGATCCATCGGTGAAAATTTCTACCTGTTTAGTCATCTCTGGTAGACTCTTCCTATCTGTTTAAACGTTAAGTCTGACATAAACGAGCGCTATGAGCACTGGCAATATGCAAGTTACACCGACCCGACAGATTGTTCTGGATACTGAAACCACCGGTATGAATAAGCTGGGCGTTCATTATGAAGGCCATAAGATTATTGAGATCGGTGCCGTTGAAGTGATCAACCGCCGTCTGACCGGCAGAAATTTCCATGTTTATATCAAACCTGACCGGCTGGTAGACCCAGAAGCTTACGGTATCCATGGTATCAGTGATGAGTTTTTGGCGGATAAGCCTACTTTTGCAGATATAGCGCCGGAGTTTCTTGAGTTTATCCGTGGCGCTGAGTTAGTCATCCATAACGCGGCGTTTGATATCGGCTTTATGGATTATGAATTCCGCATGTTGCAGCAGGACATTCCGAAAACGGAAACTTTCTGCACCATCACTGACAGCTTGTTGCTGGCGCGCCGCCTGTTCCCCGGCAAACGAAATAACCTTGATGCGCTGTGTGACCGCTACCTGATAGACAATACCAAGCGGACATTGCACGGCGCGTTACTCGATGCCGAAATTTTGGCGGAAGTTTATCTGGCGATGACCGGCGGCCAGACGTCACTTTCTTTTTCAATGGAGGGTGATCAGTCGCAGAATAATTCCTCAGACGACATCCTGCGCATTACTCGCCCAGCATCTGGGTTGAAAATAATTTATGCCGCTGAAGAGGAAATAGCCGCTCATGAATCTCGTCTGGATTTGGTGATGAAAAAGGGCGGTAGTTGTTTATGGCGCATGCCGCTGGAGACAGAAGACAGTGCGAATGCAGAATAAAACGGCATCCAGATGGAAAACTGTGCAAACGGCTTATTTTACTGGAAAAAGTATTGACGAGATTGCATTGCATCCGTAATATTCGAGTCGTTCTTAACCGGAACAGCAGCGTGGTGCGGTAGTTCAGTCGGTTAGAATACCGGCCTGTCACGCCGGGGGTCGCGGGTTCGAGTCCCGTCCGCACCGCCAACATTCAGAAGCCCTGAGTTATTGCTAACTCAGGGCTTCGTTGTATCTATACCCTTCGTACTTGAAGCCGCAGGGGTGTTAGCTACGCTCACTTACCCAAATCACTTACTTGAGTAAACTCATTGGGATGCATTCGCTTGCTGCCTACCTGCAACTCCAATTACTTTGGGTATACCCTTGGCACTTGAAGCCGCAGGGGTGTTAGCTACGCTCACTTACCCAAATCACTTTGAGTAAGCTCATTGGGATGCATTCGCTTGCTGCCTACCTGCAACTCCAATTACTTTGGGTATACCCTTGGCACTTGAAGCCGCAGGGGTGTTAGCTACGCTCACTTACCCAAATCACTTACTTGAGTAAGCTCATTGGGATGCATTCGCTTGCTGCCTACCTGCAACTCCAATTACTTTGGGTATACCCTTGGCACTTGAAGCCGCTGGGGGCAAAATAATAGAACTTCCCCCTTGGGTTACAGATCAATAAACCCATTTAGAATTTACTGCGTAACTTTCGCATTACCGGCTTCAGCAGCAGTTTTCACCCAGCCATCAAAGGTTGCCTGATGAGATTGGATCCAACCATTCACATGGCGTTCAATATCGGCATCTGAAGATTCACCGGCATGCATCCGCATGTTCTGGGCATTCACATCATTAATGGATAGTTTCATGATGGAGAACAACTTGGCGGCAGCAGGGTTAGCTTCGGCCCACTTTTTGTTGGCGACGATATGCATCACACTCGGCGGGAAGCCGTAGTTCGCACCATTAGAAAGCTGGGTGTCGATAGTCTTATCCGGCAGGGAAGAGAATGGCACCTGTAACCACACCACATCACGGCCGGGAACCAGCACGTCACTGACCCAATACGGCGTCCAAGTGTAATACAGAATTGGCTTGCCTTCTTTGTAGCGCGTGATGGTATCGGCAATCATCGCGGCATAGTTACCCTGATTATGGGTTACCGTGTCGCTTAGGCCATAAGCTTGGATTTGGTGGTTAATCGGGGCTTCACAACCCCAACCTGGATTACAGCCAGTGAGATCGGCCTTGCCGTCATTATTTGCATCAAACAATTTGGCGATTTTCGGATCTTTTAGCTGCTCAATATTGGTGATGTGGTATTTATCGGCGGTTTTTTTGTCAATCAAATACCCCTGCGCCAGCCCTTCAATAAAGTTACCCTGACGGTAGAACTTAGCATCGCCACCGGCGGCCGCATATTGGTCATTATGTAGCGGATCCCAGTTTACCGCCAAATAAGTGGCATCGCCTGCGGCAATGGAAGAGTAAGCGACATTGTAATCCACTTCTTTGGTGGGCTGGACGTCGTAACCGAGCTTCTCCAGCGCTTTATTGACCAGTGAGGTCTGGAAGGTTTCTTCCGAAATGGTGCTTTGCAGTGGTTGGACAGTAACGCCTTTGCCCGGTAATTCTGCGGCGGATAACTGAGTGCTGATCAGTGTGGTGAGGGCTAATACCCAAACTCCGGTCTTACGCATAATTTTCCCCTATCCCCTTTGTCCATGACACTGCTGCTGTGTTAGCGGCGCTCGCGCACCCGAATCACTTACTGATGTAAGCTCATCGGGATTTACTCACTTGCTGCCTTGCCGCAGCGCCAATGACTTTGGGTATAATTTTAGTGTAATGAATTGAAATTATTTGGTATTTAAAAATGGTTTGGTGATAAGCCCGATAGGGCCGGTGGCATACCAGCGGCCAATGCCTTTGCTGCGGCGGTCACGGCCTAATGATTGAGTCAGACGGTCGAGGATAATCGCCAGAATCACGATACCGACACCACCGACAGCGGCTAGCCCCATATCAAGGCGACCAATACCGCGCAGTACCATTTGGCCCAAGCCCCCTACCGCAATCATTGAAGCAATAACCACCATCGACAATGCGAGCATTAAGGTTTGGTTGACACCCGCCATGATGGTCGGCATCGCCAGTGGTAACTGTACTTTGAACAATAATTGGCGCGGATTGGCGCCGAAGGATTCAGCGGCTTCAATGAGGTCTTCCGGCACCTGCTTGATACCCAAGATAGTCAGACGGACGATGGGCGGCAGGGCAAAGATAATCGTCACCACTACGCCGGGCACATTACCAATACCAAACAGCATGACAATGGGCACCAGATAGACGAAAGCCGGTGTGGTTTGCATCGCATCCAGTAGCGGGCGAATAATTCGGGCGGCGTTATTGCTACGTGCCAGCCATATCCCGAGCGGCAGTCCGATAAGGATACAGAAGAACAGCGAGGTCAGAACCAGCGCCAGTGTCACCATAGCTTGCGACCATGCGCCAATAGCGCCGATAGCAATCAGGGAGACCAATGTCGCTACGCCCATCCCTAAGGTAGAAAACTGCCACGCAATCAGGGCGAAAACCAGAATCGCCACCGGTGCAGGCATGCCCAGTAACAGGTGTTGGAAGCCGCTGAGAATAAAATCAACCGGCACGCGAATACCTTGGAACAGCGGGCGGAAATGCAGTACCACCCAGTCAATACCCTGAGTAACCCACGAATCCAGTGGCACCCAAGTGTTATGGAATGGGTCCATCAGACTGAAATGTTCAGGAGTGGCCGCGGGCGCGCTATTCAGCCAATCGGTACTTTGTGCAGCTTGGCTCTGCACGGCCTGAGAAGCAACCTCGTGGCCTGCATTGGCGACGCGCTGGCTACCCTCGGCCATGCTGGCTCCCCATGGGTCAGCCGCCGCTGACAGGGTCTGAGGGGCAGAGTCGGTTGCTACCGGTGCAGCTGTCGCCCATGGATTGCTGTCTACGGGGGTGCCGCTTTGGATTTGATTACTCATTTGGCGTCTCCTTATCTAAGGCATGCAACAGCATGGCTTTGGAAATAATACCGATATAACTGCTGTTCTCACCGACCACAGGAACCGCGCACGGGGCCTGTGCAACCAATGAAATCAGCTCACTGAGGGGCATGTCGGCGGGAACCGGTGCCGGATCGGCCAATAAGGCGCTATCCAGTGATTGGTTCTCTGCCAATGCCTTTTTCAGTGAATCGATCGATACCACGCCGATAAACTTCTGCCCGCGCTCCAGCACATAGCCGTAATCGCGGTCTTCATCCTGAAGCAGTTTTAATGCCGAACGCGGGCCGAAACCCGGTGTTTTGCGGATCAAGGACACCGGGCGGCGGCGCGCGATATCTTTAGCACTGAAGACGTGGCTGATGTCGACGCCACGGAAGAAGGTGCGTACATAGTCATTGGCCGGGTTATTCAAGATCTCATCCGGCGTTCCGACTTGCACCACTTCACCGCCCTGCATAATGGCGATGCGATCGCCAATGCGCATGGCTTCGTCCAGGTCATGAGAGATAAAGACGATAGTGCGCTGATGTTTGGCCTGTAATTTGACCAGCTCATCTTGCATTTCGGTACGGATTAAGGGGTCGAGTGCTGAGAAAGCCTCATCCATTAACAGAATATCGGGGTTGTTGGCCATGGCGCGGGCTAAACCCACGCGCTGGCGCATGCCACCGGACAACTCATCGGGATAAGAATACGCGTAGTTTTCCAGACTCACCTGACGTAATGCTTCCAAGGCTTTTTCGTGACGTTCCTGTTGCGGGACGCCGGCTAACTCCATACCGAATGCGGTGTTATCCAGCACATTCATATGGGGCATTAAGGCAAAGGATTGGAAGACCATGCTTATCTTATTACGGCGTACGGTGCGCAGGGCGCTATCAGATATTTTGGCAATATCTTCGCCGTCGATCAGCACTTCACCGCGGGTGGGTTCTATCAGACGATTGAGAAGGCGTACCAGGGTGGATTTACCGGAACCGGATAACCCCATGATGACGAATATCTCGCCTTCTTCAATGGCCAGATTGGCATCTTTAACGCCAACGGACAAACCAGTTTTGGCAAATATCTGCTCTTTATTCTTACCTGATTCAAGTAGTTTAAAAGCGCGATCTGGATGCTCACCAAATATTTTATATAAATTCTTTACTTCGAGTTTAATTGCCATGCAGTTGGTGTATTCCTCTGTAAATTTTAAATTATGTTTATTCGATCAATATTATCCTGATGAAAAAATAGAGCGCCATATACCCTAACACAATGAGAATCTGAGACAACCCTCAATGTTCTTATAATCAATTGTGAGATGCTCATCATGTCAATATATATCTTTTTAACCTGTTAATTTACTTGCGTTAATATTGTGGTTTTTGACGTTTGATGAATTACCTAATATGACTGATGAGCCTAATGGCTAATTTGAAAGTTAATAGAGTAAATATTGTTCATATATCGGCAATATACTTCCAATATTATTAAGGGGGTTATTTCCTGAGGTAACGGCGCTGAATCCCCCTGATACTCTGGCCTGTAGCCGAATAGGGCACTCAATGAGAATTTAGGTTTTGGCTGCTGAATCGGGCCAGTTAATCATAACGGCAAGTGGGGCGGAATCTCCCCTTTGTCGTGCGAATGAAAAGGGGAGAATGTGCAAGTTAAGAAAGCTTAGAAATCCCAGTCTTCGTCCTCAGTATTGACTGCTTTACCGATAACATATGATGATCCAGAGCCGGAAAAGAAATCGTGATTCTCATCAGCATTGGGTGATAATGCCGCCAAAATAGCCGGGTTGACATTGGCCTGATCTGCTGGAAATAAGGCTTCATAACCTAAATTCATTAATGCTTTATTTGCATTGTAATGGAGGAATTTTTTGACATCCTCTGTCCAGCCGACACCATCATAAAGGTCTGCGGTATAGCGCACTTCATTGTCATATAAATCTTGCAGCAAATTATAGGCAAAATTCTTTATCTCTTGGCGGCGACTAATATCAACTTTCTCTAATCCTTTCTGGAATTTATAGCCGATATAATAGCCGTGAACAGCCTCATCGCGAATTATTAACCGAATCAGGTCGGCGGTATTGGTTAATCTGGCGCGGCTTGACCAATACATAGGTAAATAGAAACCAGAATAGAATAGAAATGATTCCAGAAATACACTGGCAATTTTCTTCTTCAGAGGGTCGTCATTATTATAATGCTCGAGGATAATATGGGCTTTCTTTTGTAGCGAGTTATTTTCCTCACTCCAGCGGTAAGCCTCGTCTACATCAGGTGTTGAACAAAGGGTAGAAAATATAGAGCTATAAGAGCGGGCATGCACCGCCTCCATAAAGCTGATGTTGGAAAATACCGCTTCTTCATGGGGAGTGATTGCGTCTTTGATCAGCGCTGGTGCGCCCAAGGTATTTTGAATCGTATCAAGCAGCGTCAGGCCGGTAAAAACGCGGATAGTCAGCTGTTGCTCCTCGGCAGTTAGTTTGGCCCAAGAGGGAATATCATTGGATAGTGGGACTTTTTCCGGCAACCAAAAATTAGCCGTCAGGCGGTTCCAGACTTCCAGATCTTTATCGTCTTCAATTTTATTCCAATTGATGGCGCTAACGTGTTTTATTATTTTTGTTGCACTCATATCATCACTTCCTTATTAGCCATTTTATTTATTACAATGAGCAGGAAACACAACCTTCAACTTCCGTGCCCTCGAGCGCCATCTGACGCAGTCGGATGTAATAAATGGTTTTAATCCCTTTCTTCCAAGCATATATCTGCGCTTTATTGATATCGCGGGTCGTGGCGGTATCGCGGAAGAACAGGGTCAGTGACAGCCCTTGATCAACATGCTGGGTAGCTTCAGCATAGGTATCGATAATTTTCTCCGGCCCTATCTGATAAGCATCCTGATAATATTCAAGATTATCGTTAGTCATATAAGGTGCGGGATAATACACGCGGCCAATCTTGCCCTCTTTGCGGATCTCAATTGGGGAGACAATCGGGTGGATGCTGGATGTCGAGTGATTGATATACGAAATAGATCCCGTCGGGGGCACTGCTTGTAAGTTTTGGTTATAAATTCCGTGCACCATCACTGACTGGCGCAAATCTGCCCAATCCTGTTGATTTGGAACGGAAATTCCTGCGTCGGCAAACAGTGCGCGCACTTTGGCTGTTTTAGGCTGCCAGCTTTGTTCTATATATTTAGTAAAATAGTGGCCCGAAGCATAAGCCGACTCGTCGAAACCTTTAAAGTAGCTGCCGCGTTCTATCGCCAACTGGTTGGAGGCGCGAATGGCGTGGTAGGCCACGGTATAGAAGTAGATATTGGTGAAGTCTAATGCTTCTTCTGAGCCATAAAAAATACGTTCGCGCGCTAGATAGCCGTGCAAGTTCATTTGCCCCAGGCCAATGGCATGGGATTCCTGATTACCTTTTTCAATTGATGGCACTGAGCGGATATTACTCATATCAGAGACCGCCGTTAGCCCGCGAATGGCGGTTTCAATCGATTTACCAAAGTCTGGTGAATCCATGGTGTGGGCAATATTCAGCGAACCAAGATTACAGGAGATATCCTTACCAATATGGCGATAACTAAGGTCGTCATTGTATTCAGTTGGTGAATTAACCTGCAAAATCTCTGAACACAAGTTACTCATATTGATCCGGCCTTTGATCGGATTGGCGCGGTTCACGGTGTCCTCAAACATCATATAAGGATAACCGGACTCAAATTGGATCTCTGCCAGAATTTGGAAAAACTCACGCGCTTTGATTTTGCTTTTTCGGATACGCTTGTCATCAACCATCTCGCGGTATTTTTCGCTGACACTGATTTCCGACATAGGGACGCCGTAAATCTGTTCTACGTCATAAGGAGAGAACAGGTACATTTCTTCATTATTCTTCGCCAACTCAAAAGTGATATCCGGTATAACCACTCCCAATGACAAAGTTTTAATGCGTATTTTTTCATCGGCATTTTCGCGTTTGGTATCAAGAAAACGCAAAATATCAGGGTGATGGGCATGGAGATAGACCGCCCCGGCACCTTGGCGAGCCCCTAATTGATTGGCATAGGAAAAAGCATCTTCCAGCATTTTCATAATGGGAATGACGCCAGATGATTGATTTTCAATGCGTTTAATCGGCGCACCCACTTCGCGAATATTGGTCAGCAGGAAAGCGACACCGCCGCCGCGCTTAGATAATTGCAGCGCCGAGTTAATGGAGCGGCCAATGGACTCCATATTGTCTTCAATGCGCAACAAGAAGCAGGAAACTAATTCACCGCGCTGTTTCTTGCCGCAATTGAGGAAAGTGGGGGTGGCCGGTTGGAAGCGGCCAGAGATGATTTCTTCGACTAAATCTCGTGCAACTTGTTGATGACCGGCGGCTAATGTTAGGGCAACCATACAAACACGGTCTTCATAGCGCTCCAGATAGCGTTTGCCATCAAAAGTTTTCAGGGTATAGCTGGTGTAGTATTTAAACGCGCCAAGGAAGGTTGGGAAGCGAAATTTTTTACTGTAAGCTTGTTGGAATAAGCTCTTGATAAAGCTGAAATCATACCTCTCCAGCACCTCTTTCTCGTAATAGCTTTCTTCAACCAGATAATCGAGTTTTTCCTGTAAATTATGGAAGAACACGGTGTTTTGATTAACGTGTTGCAAGAAATATTGCCGTGCAGCCAGGCGGTCTTTATCAAACTGGATACGCCCGTCGGCATCATAGAGGTTCAACATCGCATTCAGTGAGTGATAGTCCAGGTCACTGTTGGATGGATGGGTGATTTTCAGTTTTGTCGTTGCCAAAATTCAGTTACTCCCTTGCGAACGTTTGCCACATCTTCTGCTGTACCCAGTAGTTCAAAACGATACAGATAAGGAACCTGACATTTTTGGGAGATAATTTTCCCCGCCAGGCAATAGGCGTCGCCAAAATTAGTGTTACCCGCAGCAATAACACCGCGAATTAATGAGCGGTTATGGGGATCATTCAGAAATCTAATGACCTGAATAGGCACCGCCCCGACCGGGCTGCCACCGCCATAACTGGGTACCAACAAGATATAGGGCTGCTCCACCCGTAACTTTTCCCGCGCCCCCGCAATGGGAATGCGTATTGCCGGGAGTGCCAACTTTCCGACAAAACGGTGGGTGTTCTCCGACGAGCTGGAAAAATACACCAACGGATTCATTGTGTTGCCCTCATCAGGCACCGACCGCCTGAACCAATGCATTTATTTTGTCTGGGCGGAAGCCAGACCAATGCTCATCACCTGCGACAATCACGGGAACCTGTTGATAACCCAAAGATTTCACATGGTCTAAAGCTTGTTGATCTTCAGTTAAATCAACAACTTGATAAGTAATTCCTTGTTTATCCAATGCACGATAAGTGGCATTGCACTGGACACAATCGGGTTTACTGTAAATAATAATGATCATGATTCGTATTCCTGTTCGATCTTGAGAAAAGGCAAAATTAGCAGACTATTAGTATCTCTCGACTACCTGCCCCGATTATCAACCTCGATTTCATTCTCGCAGGTGATAAATTAAATACTATATCTAGTGTTTATTTAATTCAACCACACTATATGTAGTAATTTGATCAGGGGTAGGGGGAACTCAGAGACAAGACCGCCAGCACGGGGCTGGCGGTAGAGTTTGATGATAGTCAGCAGGATAAAAATATTTATAGCGCAGGATTTTGGTGGGAATGACTATTTACTAACACGGACGTTTTACTGGCGCAGGCTAACGGCTAATCGATTAAAAGCATTCATAATGCTGATAGCGAAAGTTAAGTCAGAAATTTGGGCATCAGAAAAATGCGCTTTTAAAGCATTAAATGTGCTGTCAGGTGTGCCGCTGGTGGTGATGTGAGTCACTGCTTCCGCCCAATCCAATGCCGCGCGCTCAGTTTCACTAAACAGATTACTGAGCCGCCAGCCAGCGATGACATCCATTTTGGCGTTGTCGAAACCATGATCGCGCAAGAACTTGCCATGCATATCCAGGCAAAATGCACAGCCATTAATTTGTGATACTCGCATAAAAATCAATTCAATCAGCGTTTTTGGCAACGAACTTTTATCGAGTGACATAGAGGCGCTGACCAGCGCTTTGTAGGTGACTGGCGAGAGTTCGGAAAAATAAAGACGTTGTTCAACCATGATATTTACCTGTGATGTTGGCTCTGCAATGGATGCTACTCTAGCAATACTATGGCCTATACTATAGGGCCATAAATGACTTATTTTAGTGGGCCATGATGAAAGCATTTTCACATCTGTTTAAGCTGGATCGCCAACATAAAGAACCCGTATATCGTCAGATTTATCAGCGGATTAAAGATGCAATAGTTCAGGGCACACTGCTGCCAGATACGCGCTTGCCCTCAGTGAGAGTGCTGGCCAGCGAGGTGGGCGTGGCGCGGGGAACAGTGGAAAATGCCTATGCACAATTAATTGCCGAAGGCTTTTTACAAAGCCGTGGGCAGGGGGGGACTTATGTTTCCGCTCAATTACTCGATGCTCCTCTACTTCCCCTAAATATGGTTGAACAATGCGAGCAACCGATTGTGGTTAATCATTCTTTATCCGCCGACCGTATGATGGCGCGGCCCTTCCAACTGGGGCTACCGGCGCTGGATGCTTTCCCACGGGCGCAATGGGGGCGGCTGATGAGCAAACAGTTGCATAACCTGACCGCCACCTCTCTCGGACACCCTCCCGCGGCCGGATTACCGGCTTTACGTGAGGCAATCGCCCATTATTTGCAGTTATCTCGAGGATTTAGCTGCCAAGCTGAACAGGTATTTATTTGTTCGGGTTATCAGTCATTGCTGGATCTTGTGGTCAATACGGTATTGAAACCGGGCGATCGCGGTTGGCTGGAGAACCCCGGATATCCCGCCACTCAGCAATTGATCCGCGAGGCTGGGCTTCTTCCGCACCCGGTCAATGTCGACAGTGATGGCATGGATGTGATGGCCGCAATCAATGATTGCCCAAATGCACGCTTCGCTATCATCACTCCGGCGCATCAAAGCCCACTGGGTGTGGCGCTCAGTTTAGCGCGGCGTATTGCTCTGCTGGAGTGGGCAGAGCAACAGCAATCTTGGATAGTTGAGGATGACTATGACAGTGAGTTTCGCTATCAGGGGCGGCCACTTCCTCCATTGAAAAGCCTGGATAGACACGGGAGAGTGCTTTACGCCGGTACATTCAGTAAGGTGATGTTTCCTGCGCTAAGGCTGGCCTACCTAGTGGTGCCACCTGAGCAGGTGGCTGTTTTTAATCACCGCTGCCAATTGCGCAGCTGTGCCAGCCCGCCACTGATACAGGCCAGTGTGGCGGAGTTTATTCATCAGGGGCACTTTTACCGCCATCTTAAACGTATGCGCCATTTGTATGCTGAGCGCCGTGAAATGCTGGCAGCTAGTCTAATGCGCCAATTGGCGGGGGTTATAGATGTTGAACAACAGGCGGGCGGAATTCAATTGTTGGCTCGGCTGGATCGGCGTTTTTCCGACAGCATGGTTGCTGCGCGCGCACAGCGCCAAGGGTTGGCGATTGAAGCCGTGTCAGACTGGGCATTGGAAAGAAACAGCCGGGTGGATAATGCACTGCTGATGGGGTTTACCAATTTTATTTCTGAAGCTGAGGTCGACAAACAGGTCGCTAACTTGGCGAAAGTGATTTTAGCGGGAGCATAAGATATCGGCGTCATAAAAACCTAGCCCGCCGTGAATATCACCCGGGCCACCGATAAACAAACAGCAAAACCACCGTAGACACAGCAATGAGGGTGGTGGGCTGTGGGTTTATCGGCCAGCAAAAAGATATCAGCGGCGAGTCAGCAGCACACCCAGTACCAGGCCTATAGCAGCACCAATACCGACACCTTGCCAAGGTTTATTATGTACATAACTATCAGCATTACCGGCAACATCACGCGCATGTTGCTTCAAACTGGTCGAGCCGCTGAAACGCGCTCGGGCATCGCGTAAGACCCCTTCAGCATTGTGGCGCACCTTAGTAAGTTCCTCTTTTGTTTTGTCACTTGATGAGCGCAAAACATCGTCGAGAGTATCCGCCAGAAGGGTAACGTCCTGATCGAGATCTCTTTCCACTTTTTCTGATTTCCTGAACATTTGACTCTCCGTTCTGTTTGATGAACATTAAGCATAGACCATCACAGCATCGGTACTCAGCTTCAGGAGTCATCCGAATAGGCAATAAACAGTAAGAACATGCTTTGTACATTTGGTTACTCAGCGAAACCAATCACTCACGGAAAGAAAAAATCCATTCCTCTATGATTCTTCCAACGGCCCCACCGGGGGCTTAGCGAAACAAACTCTGAGGATTTTAAAATGAAAAAAGTATTAGCGCTGATCGTTGCTGCAACCATGGGTCTGTCTTCTGTTGCTTTCGCTGCCGAAACAACTGCGGCCGCTACAGCAGCACCAGCTGCAACCAGCACTACTGCTGCTGCTCCAGTTGCAGAAAAAGCTGCACCAGCTAAAGCAACTCATCACAAAAAACACAAAGCAACTAAACAAACTACCGAGCAAAAAGCACAAGCAGCTAAGAAACACGAGAAAAAAGCACCAGCTCAAAAAGCACAAGCCGCTAAAAAACACCATAAAGCCGCTAAAAAATCAGTAACTGCGCCAGCTGCATAATAACGCCGGAAGGCGGGCGATATTGCCCCGCACAGTCGAGCCAACTTTAGACACCCGGTTAATACCGGGTGTCTTTTTTTATAGGCTAATCATCATGATCAATCGCTATCTGTTCGAACTAATTTTCAGTGTGATCACACTGTGTGGTGTATCACTCGCCTGTGCGCTGTTTCTCACCGATTCGGTCATCTAACATCAAGGCAAAATATGCTGCCGATACAGATAGGTTATGATTTGCTGCACGGTTTGTTGATGCAATTTTTCCCATTTCGCCGCCCAGATTCAGTGACTCATTGGGGGTAATAAAATAGTAGGCGTCAATCAATAGCAAGGGGGCGGTGCTGCATTCTCTCTGACGTTGTTCAGTGTCGCATTTGTCGGGATCCGGCTGTTATTCAGCAATAGTATTGACCGTCATGGTGGTTTGAAAGTGACTGTGGTTTCTTTCCTGATAGAAATCGTCGGTTTGTTACTGATTTGGGGGGCGGCATTGATTGTGGCTTTCGGAGTATTGCTCATACTGCGGTTATTACAGCAACAACAGCGCCGAGATAACGCCATCCGGCTGGATGGCGTGTAGACTATTCTGAAATAGTCGGTTTGAGCCAATAAAGACGTGGTTTCCCTTATTTATTACGGTAAGGTCGCTCAATAGTAGTTAAAAAAAGGGGAAACACATGTATTTGCGGCCAGATGAAGTGGCTAGAGTCCTGGAGAGTGCTGGCTTTATGCGGGATTATACGGTTGATCAGGCTTACGGTTATCGGAAAGCGGAGCATTACGTTTATGTCAACCGAGAAGCCCGCATGGGCAGGACAGCATTAATTATCCACCCAGCGAAAAAAGAGAAAAGTTTGTTGTTTGCCACACCCACGGCAACACTTCGTATCAGTGAGAAGTATCCCGAGTTTCCGCTTTATCTTGCTGGGGAAACCGAAGATCGCTACGGTATTGCCCACGGTTTTAGCTCAAGAGAAATGTTATTGCGCTACCTGAACAGTATGTTCCCGTAAATTTTTCCTATCCTTGCCGCACTCTATTTCAGCGCGCCGTAATGCCATCATTAATGCAGCACGGCGTCGGCTTCTTGGTTAAATTGCAGATTATAATTGCGGCGAAATTGCGCTAATTCAAAGGCATCCAAATCCAACTCAGCAAAATAGAACAAAGCCGCTTCAGTATGTTCGGCTGTTAGCATGGGGGAGATATGCGAGCGAACCAGCGTATTTCGCCATTGCATCACATTTTCGTCGGAAGGGTCTTTGATAAAGGTTTGGTAGATAAAGACCAGATAAGCCGCCTTTCTGACATCTTCGGCATAACCATTGCTGGTGGAGCGAATAAACATTTGTGTTTGACGCTGCCCCATTTCTTGCAGCATTGATTCAATATAAATTGGTTTTATCTTCAGTAAATTAGCCAGCGTATCCACGGCTTTGCGAGTATCTGAGGTCATTACACGATAACCCACAATAAAAACCACGATTAAAACAGCAATAATTATCCACGTCATGTAGTGTTTCTTTGCGCCATAAAAGGTGAAATTGACAACGTAAAATTATCTGGCTGTTAAATCGCCGTCCTCGATAAATCAACGAAATGATTACTGATTATTGCCACTGAAATTATCACTATTTTTCTGCTGATTATTCAGATGGTGGTTAAACGCGGCGGCATCTTTCGCTAGCGCATCCAGGTGAGCACCCAGCATTTTGATCTGCCTGACCAGAGAATGTTGCTCGGGCAAGGTATTCGCGGTGTTAAGCTTTCTCAGTAGCATGTCATTTTTAGCACGCAATGCTGTTTCCCGCGCTTTTGACTGCTCCAGCTCATGTTGCAGCGCGTTGTAACTTGCCTGCCATGTCTGATGTTGCTTTTCAAAAGTTGACTGCAACTCACTCATTGCATTAAGAAACTTGGTTTCAATCTCACGCATTATCATTGCTTTTCCTTTATGACGGCTTCCGATTTTCAGTGGCAGTATAGCGAAATCTGAGCATAACCTCACCCGCTAGAATGTGTCTTTCATTGCAGGTATTAGCAACATAACTGTGATGTTTTATCACAATTTTTTTTAATCTTTCATTAATCCATGAAATAAATAAGCCTTGCTATTAATGTCTTAGCATGCGTTAATACTTTCATCGGTTTGTGGTACAGACCTATTTATGTAAGCCATTTAAGTAAAGCAGTTCCTAGTTAAAGCGATATTTTTAGACATCACTTCTCCGACGAATTTCCTTCTTTAGTGCCCCCATAAGTAACTCTTGATAAACAGACCTCAATTGCCACGTATTGGCACAAAATAATGAAGGAAATATCTCTATGTCTACTAAAATGACTGGTTTAGTAAAATGGTTTGATGCAGGTAAAGGTTTTGGTTTTATTTCTCCAGCAGACGGCAGCAAAGATGTATTCGTACATTTCTCTGCAATCCAAGGTACTGATTACAAAACTCTTGATGAAGGCCAGAACGTAGAGTTCAGCATCGAGCAAGGCCAGAAAGGCCCTTCAGCTGTAAACGTAATCGCACTGTAATTTACACTGCTGTAATACACGTTTCGCTGTAATAGAAAGCCACGTTCTTAGTTGAATGTGGCTTTTTTATTATTCCGAATATTTAAACTGCCGCCGATATACTGCGGGTGTGATCCCCACTATTTGGCGAAATGCATTTCTAAAACCTTCAATAGTCTGAAATCCACAATGTTCGGCGATACCTGCAATATTGATTTGATCCCTTTCCAATAATTCCTTCGCTCTATGCATTCTCTCGTGTTGTAACCAAACTTTAGGGGTTTGGCCGGTTGCCAGATAAAAATGCCGTAAAAAGGTTCTTTCACTGAGCGCCAACTGTGCCGCCATCTGATTAATTGACCAATTTTCATCCAGACTTTCGCGTACTTTCTCCATCAATTTCGCCATATCGCGGTGAGTTTCTTTGACGACCGGCGTGGGAATAAATTGCTGTTGTCCCCCCCGGCGTTGCGGGGCCATCACTAACCGCCGAGCCACCTGATTGGCGATTTGGGTACCAAAGTCACGGGTGATCAGATGTAAGCAGGCGTCGATACCGGCGCTGCTACCTGCCGAGGTAATAATTTGTCCTTCATCGACATACAGTACATTCGCATCGACACGAATATCGGGATAATGCTGCGCCAGATAGTCGGTGTAGCGCCAATGTGTAGTGGCGCTTTTATCGCGTAATAACCCCGCCGCTGCCAGCACAAAAACACCGGAACAGATAGAAATAATACGTGCGCCGCGTGCGAACGCTTGCTGTAATGCATCAATTAGCGCCGGTGAAGGATGGGCGTCAGGGCTGCGCCAGCCGGGGATCACAATGGTTTTAGCCTGTTCCAGCAAGGCTATCCCGGCATCAACTTGAATGTGTAAACGACCATTGGCCGTGGAAATATGTTTATCGACACCAACCACTTGATGCTGATACCAAGGGAAATCAAATTCTGGGCGAGCCAGACCGAATATTTCCTGCGCAATACCGAACTCAAACAAGCACAGTCCATCATAAGCCAAGGTCGCGACCAGACCGGGATCTTGTTTCACACCATGGGAAGCTAAATGATTCATTGGCGGATCTCAGTGGTTTATTGTCATTTCTGCCACTGTAATTGGCTTATATTATTTCATAAAGTGATGCTTCAAAATATTTAATGGAGACATCATATGAGCAGCTTAGTGAGCCAGACTCCCCCGGCCTCTCCTGACCGGGCATTGCAGCACTTTTCTCAGCGTTTGGTATTTGAAACTGATTGCTCGGATGTATACACCAGCCAGCAACAGGGGACAGTGGACTTTGTTTTGGTCGATGTGCGCAATGAGGCCGCATTTGCATCGGCACATGTGCCGGGCGCTATCAATATTCCCCACCGATTAATGGATGCAACTTTGCTTTCTCATTATCCAATAGAAACTTTATTTGTCATTTATTGCGCCGGGCCACATTGCAACGGTGTTCACCGTGCGGCGGTCAAACTTAGCCAATATGGTTATAGGGTTAAAGAGATGATCGGCGGGGTGACGGGATGGAGCGATGAGGGGCTATCTTTGAATGATTTGGCTGATAAAATCGGTGATACAGCTAGCTGTGGTTGCCATCTTTGAATTTGCCTCTCTTTCTTGTGAATCGCTGTCATTATCACTATTATTCTTGGCACTTATTATGGAGTAGCTGGTAGAGTAGTCGCGGTTTAGTTCATTTCGGTAATTCAGTATGCGCTCTGTTTATCTGTGGGTGGTCGTGGTGGCAATTATCATCACTGCGTTGGTATCACAATTCAGCTTCTTTTTCATTGAGCCTCAGGCGAATGTTAATGAAGGGAAAGTTCTGGTGCTCAAACGAACTCCAAAAATGGGTTTTATTGATAGCCCTCGGGGTTATTGTCAGCGCGAATATCCCACCGAAGACTCGATACACTGCGAGTCGAGAGTTTTACCTCCACTATTGGAAAGTACCCATGCTATTTATGAACTGCCATTTAGTGATTATTTTTACGAAATGACATATCAAACTCCACAGTAAACTTTTCTATCAATAGCCCTAAACCCAATATATTCGCGCTATATTAATATTTTTAATATAAGTCACTATTAAATAGTTTCATTATGTTAATATTTATTACTAACAGATTAATCCGAGCGAAATTGGGGACTTTTCCTGTCTTTCAAATATTCATACCTCCAGAGTCAGTCTTTTGTATTCAGTTGACCGTTAGAATTCTTTTTGAGCAATTTGATGGTTATTTTTTGTTCAATTGAGTGGAGGGGAATAAAAGATAATTGCTTTCAGATTAGGCACTAAAGACATTTCTATACTCAAGAATGTCTACTTAATCACTCTCTTCTCATTCCGGCTATGATAACTTTCAATTAGTGGATAATCGTGTGTCGCCGGGGCTAATTTTATTATTTCGTGCTCTTGCTGATTATTTTGAATAAATGACGATAGCCAAAGGAATTGAGATGTCATTCATCACTTCGATTACCCCCCTAACTAGTAAGTAGCCTAACTAATAGGTCGAGTCTCTTGGTTTGGGGTGACTAATAGGCAAATGTTGTTGCTAATTCGCAGGAGAAAGATTATTCCTACCCTTTTGATCTCACTGTTTTTTGTGACTTTTATAGATGTAGATCAATTTTATTTATAATGCATTTTATTTCTGCCTTGGTTTTTTTTGATTTCCCTCATCTAAACCTGATATTTGTCACATAAATACTTTAATGCACCAATAAATAAGGTGAAAATTAGTCATTAATGCTAATTGTGGTGTGTATTACCCATATTAATGTTTAGTGCTACGCTTAATTACTTGTTGAATCTTTGTCTGACAGGCAATGCCCTATATTCGCTAGCTAATTTATCAAAGGATGATTCATGTCTAAACGTCTATGGCTCCGAAATACCTTGCTGACAGCCGCTTTATTAAGTGCTTTTTCTGTTCCAGTGAGTGCCACAACTCACACACTACAATTGGCTATCGGTGATGAGCCGACCGAAGGTTTTGACCCCATGCTCGGCTGGAGCCATGGGAGTTATCTGCTGCTGCATAGCCCTTTACTCAAACAAAATGAAGATCTCAGCTGGAATAGTTTTTTGCTGAATGACTATAAAACCAGCAATGACGGCAAAACCTGGACTCTGACACTTAAACCTGACCTCAAATTCTCCGACGGTTCACCTCTGACAGCCAAAGATGTGGTGTTTACTTACAACAATGCGGCGGCCAGCGGCGGCAAAGTTGATATGGGTAACTTCCTTGGCGCAGAAGAAATTGACCCTGTTAATGTTCGTATTCAACTGAAAGCGCCACAAAGCACTTTTGTGAATGTTTTGGGTTCACTGGGTATTGTTTCAGCGGATAAATACGACGCAAAAACCTATGCACAAAAGCCTATTGGTGCTGGCCCCTACCGCCTAGTGAGCTTCCAGCCGGGCCAACAAATGATTGTCGAAGCGAACCCTTACTATTCGGGTAATAAAAATGATTTCGATAAGCTAATTTTTGTTTTCCTTGATGAAGACAGTGCTTTTGCAGCAGCCCAAAGTGGGCAGTTAGGTGTCGTCCGTATTCCTCCATCCATGGCGGTTGGCCCGGTTAATAATATGAAGTTATGGGTCAGGCCAAGTGTAGAAAACCGCGGCATCGTATTCCCGACCCTTCCGGCAGGTAAAAAGGATGCACAGGGTTACCCGATTGGGAATGATGTCACTGCGGATGTCGCGATTCGCCGTGCCATTAACTATACCATCAACCGCCAACTGTTGGCCGACCAAATCATGGAGGGTCATGCAATCCCCGCCTATACCGGCGTGCAGGGTTTGCCATGGAATAATCCGGATTCTGCCATCAAAGATGGTGATATTGAAACAGCCAAACAGATATTGGAGCAAGCTGGCTGGACGCTAAACAGTGCGGGTATCAGAGAGAAAAATGGCGTCCCGGCCAAAATCACACTTTGGTATACCAGCGGGGACACCACTCGCCGCGACTTAGCGCAGGCGATACGTTCCATGCTCAAACCTATCGGTATTGAGGTTGATTTGAAATCCGGTAGTTGGGAAACCGTAGAGCGGAATATGCATGC
Source organism: Yersinia sp. Marseille-Q5920 (assembly GCF_946902935.1). Lineage (NCBI taxonomy): Bacteria > Pseudomonadati > Pseudomonadota > Gammaproteobacteria > Enterobacterales > Yersiniaceae > Yersinia > Yersinia sp. Marseille-Q5920. Next base: position 23,818 of record NZ_CAMPQA010000015.1, read on the forward strand.
CAATCCTACCCTGTTTGGTTGGGGAAGCCTCGACCCGATGGAGCTTTATCATCATTACAGCAGCAAAGCGGCGGGTGTGGAATATTATAATCCTGGCTACTATCAGAACCCGGTAGTGGATAAACATCTGCAACAAGCGCTGGATGCCCCAACCTGGCAGCAAGCCGTGCCGTTCTGGCAACAAGTGGATTGGGATGGGACGACCGGTACCGGTATTCGTGGCGATGCGGCATGGGCATGGTTACTGAATATTCAGCATACTTATCTGGCGAATAAATGTGTCGATTTAGGTAAGGGAGCGCCGGAAATCCACGGCTCGTGGTCGCTGCTCAATAGCCTTGATAGCTGGAAATGGACTTGTCAGTAATGAAAGGGTTTTCGCTATTTACTCTGCGTTTAGCTTGCCTGCTGCTGGTTACGGCAGTCGGCACCTTTACGTTACTGAGTTTCTCCCCAGTTGACCCAATCCGCGCCTATATTGGTAGTGATTTGCTGCATGTTCCACCGGAGCAGTATCCACTGATTGCTGCACGTTGGGGGCTGGATTTACCTTTGTGGCAGCGTTTCCTGCACTGGTTTACTCAAGTATTACAAGGGGATTTTGGTTATTCGATGTTGTACAACGCGCCGGTTTCACAAGTCATCGGCGAGCGTTTTGCTACCTCGTTTGCATTGCTATTCTCGGCTTGGTTATTCTCTGGCATTGTCGGGCTATTGATGGGGCTGACGGCGGGGCGCTACCTTAACCGCTGGCCGGATCGTGTGATTTCTAGTTTGTCCTATTTATTAGCGTCATTACCCACTTTTTGGATTGGTTTATTACTGTTGTCATTATTTGCAGTAAAACTGAATTGGGCGCCCATTTGCTGTGCATGGACCCCTGGGAGTAACGCGGAAACCGCCAGTTGGAGTGACAAACTGCACCATCTAATTCTGCCGATGTTGGCCTTAGGATTGTTGGGGGTTGGTAATATTGCGCTACATACCCGCGCCAAAGTGGCCGAAGTGATGAACAGTGAATTTATCCGCTATGCACAAGCGCAAGGGGATAAAGGCTGGCCCTTAGTCAATTTCCATATTTTGCGCCATGCCATTACCCCGGCGCTGTGTCTGCAATTTGCCTCGGTAGGTGAATTATTGGGCGGTTCTTTATTAGCAGAAAAAGTCTTTGCCTACCCAGGGTTAGGGCAGGCGACCATTGATGCCGGGTTACACGGCGATATTCCGTTATTGATGGGGATTGTCATGTTTTGCGCCATCTTGGTCTTTTGTGGGAACAGTATTGCCAATGTGCTGTTACACCGCTTGAATAGAGGGGCTGCGCGGCAATTATGACTTATAACCCAAATCGAGCTTTATTTCGGCTTTTTGTTTCATTAGCGCTATTAACCATTTTAATTATCTATGGCTGGGCGATATACCCTATTGAAATCCCAATGGATTTAATGGCCCGCCGCCAACCGCCGTCATTGGCCTATTGGTTTGGAACTGACAGCTTAGGCCGTGACCTGTGGCTGCGCTGTTTTCAGGGAATGACCACTAGCCTGCAAATTGGCTTGATTGCTGCCTTTGCCAGTGGCTTGTTGGCGATGATTACTGCCAGTTTATGTTCAATAAATAAAACATTGGATTATCTGATTCGTGGGTTGGTTGACAGTATGTTGGCCCTGCCGCATTTACTGTTATTGGTGCTGATTTGCTTCACTTTAGGGGGAGGGAAGCACGGCGTTATTTTGGCGGTGGCATTAACCCACTGGCCGAAACTGGCCTTGATTTTGCGCGCCGAGATTTTGCGTATTCGTGAAACTGACTATGTAATGCTTTCACATCGTTTAGGTAACAGTAATTTCTACCGTTGGCGTCATCATCTGCTACCGTTATTACTGCCACAGTGGATTGTTGGCACGCTGCTGATGTTCCCCCATGCAGTGTTACACAGCGCGGCACTCAGTTTCTTGGGGTTTGGGTTGTCACCTCATGAGCCGTCGTTGGGGATTTTATTGGCCGATGCACTTCGTTATTTGAGCCGTGGTGCATGGTGGCTAGCATTTTTCCCAGGTCTGATTTTGGTCGGGTTGGTATTGATATTTGACCAGTTTGCCCGATCACTGCAACAACTCTGGGTGAGGATAGCCTGATGTTGAGATTTTCAAAATTTGCCATTGATGTTGCTCATTATCGTTGGCTTGGTCGAAAAAGCTGGCACCCTTTACTGAGTAATATTTCTTTGGAGGTGAACCCTGGGGAGTTAGTCGCGCTTGTCGGCGGCAGTGGTGAGGGTAAAAGTCTGCTCTTGCAAAGTGCGCTGGGGTTGTTGCCAGAAAACATGCGTTGCCGTGGCGAGATTATTCTGGATGGCGACGTTTTGTGCGCGCAAGACAAAATTGAGCGGCGCGGCAAAACATTATGTTATGTCCCTCAAGGGGTTAGTGCTTTGAACCCCCTGATAAAAGTGGGGTCGCAAATGACCCGTGCAGCACAACTCAGTGGCGTAAAACTGCGGCTGGAAGATGTCGCGATGCAACTACAAACCTATAATCTCGCACCGGGGTTGATACATGACTTTCCGCGCCAACTTTCTGGCGGCATGGCAAAACGGGTACTGACCAGTTGTGCAACCCTGACCCATGCTCGCTATATTCTGGCTGATGAAGTGACTTCATGGTTGGATGATGAGCACGCCTGCCAACTACTGACCCATTTGCGCGCTTTTTGCCAGCAAGGGCGGGGGATTTTATGGGTCACTCATGATTTGGCGCTGGCAGCGCGGTTTGCCGATAAAATTGCGGTGTTACATAAAGGTGAATTGCACGAAACATTGAGTGCCGATGAGCTGAAAAATAACGGCGGTAGCCCGTGGTTGCAATCACTATGGGCGGCATTGCCGGAGCAGCAATTTGTCAGCCAGCCGATATCGCCAGTGGAGGTGGCAGAATATGTTTAGTGTCGACCACCTGACTATTGATCAAGGGGGAAAACGGCTGTGGGATTCGGTCTCATTTTCGTTGAAACCGGGAGAGCGATTGGGGATTTCAGCACCCAGTGGTTTTGGTAAAACCACCTTGGGGCGGGTGTTGGCACAATGGCAATCGGCAATATCAGGGCAAATTTTAATCAATGGCGCGCCACTGGCTAAAAAGGGTTATTGCCCTGTTCAATTAGTACCTCAGCATCCTGAACAAAGCTTCAATCCTTATCGGACAACAGGTGAGAGTTTGCATGATGCCTGGCGGCCTGATGCACAGTGGCTTGAGCGAATGGTGGTTAATCCGGTTTGGCTAAAACGGCGGCCTGATGAATTATCTGGCGGGGAATTAGCCCGCATTGCCCTGTTGAGAGCTTTGGATCCCCGAACCCGTTATTTGATTGCCGATGAAGTCACCGCGCAATTAGATGCCCATGTTCAAGCACAAATTTGGCTAGTTTTATTGGAGGAGGCCGCCCGCCGCCCGTTAGGATTAATTGTTTTCAGCCACAATAAATCCCTATTGGAGAAAGTCTGCTCACGTATATGGATACCTGAAAGAGAGCATGAAAAACCGCCTTATTCGCGGCCAGAGCTAAATCCTCATCTCGGTTTGTCCATGATAAAAACAGGCTGAATTCGGTGATCATTAATGGGAGGTAAATAAAAAATCTACAATAAAGTAATAATGGTTGACTGAATAAGTAGTTTTTATAGACATAAAATTAAAAATATCTTGACTAGGGTCATGTTATTTTTAAATAGTTAAAACTGTTATCTGCCAGATAGGAGGAGTAACTGTTAACATAGCGGATGGATAAGGTTTTATCATTGAGATGATGTGCCGGTAAATATTCATTTGTAATGAGTGTAAACTTAATTCCAGAGTATTTCTAATGTTGGGGTGTGTTTTTATACATCATTTTACAAGGTTGATATTCCTTGTGATTTATCCTGCTTGCTTTTTATCCTAAATATTTTTTTAGCATAAACCCTCTATTTAAATTCCATGAAAACTTCATTCGCGACAAATATAAACTAATAGAAAATTTAATATATCATATTGATTTTATACGGTTATTTTTTTTCTTTGTGTTTTACACGTCAATTTTTATTAAATTTTCAATTAGTAATGAATTTTTCAGGTTTTGGTCTATATTGGTTAGAGATGATTTTTTTATAGCAAAATATTGATTTATAGACATCTCTGCTACAAAAAAATAGACCGAAACTAGGTGTTGAATACAGGGATTTAGTAGCTATGACATTAGCTATAGAACGCAAACGATTAATCGATTTTCCTCTGTATCTTTCACTATGGATAAAGGCAGTTATTCTTTTCTGTTTTAGTAAAAAATTATTAATGAACACTCTTTTACTATTGATTGAGATAACTAAAAGCGGTAAAAAACACCTATCCGAACAAATCATCATACAAATAAATCTGACGGGATAACCCGACTAACACAGTTGTGATTCTCAACTGTGCCACTGCGGTTATTGGTCGTCTTCAGTTGGTTGTTTTTCTCACTTTCACTTTTTTAACACGATACAGGAGGGCTTATGCAGCTCACCCCAAGAGAAGTTGAAAAGCTCATGATCTACACGCTGTCTGATGTGGCGTTCAAACGCAAAGCGCGTGGCTTGAAACTCAATTATCCGGAGGCCGTTTCTATTATCACAGTGACTGCAATGGAAGGGGCCAGAGATGGCAAATCTGTAGAAGATGTGATGAAAGAAGCCAGTAAAGTTCTCACAAAAGACGATGTGATGGACGGCGTGGCTGATTTGATTCCAAATGTTCAGGTTGAAGCAATTTTCACCGACGGTAGCCGTTTGGTCACGGTGCACGACCCCATTAAATGAATGACGGCAGCATGCGAGTAAAACCTGAACTGAACATTGCAGAGGATTAAAGCATGAGCACAAAAACAAATACCACAAAGGCAAGTACCGCAAAGGCAACGAGCACAAAGACGAACAGAGGAACGAAATCAAGTACCGCTTATTCAGAACAAAATACCCCGCTCGGTGGCTGCATTTTAGCTGATACGCCGATCACCTTTAATGAGAATAAGCCTGTTACTAAAGTGAAGGTCCGTAACACTGGTGACCGGCCAATCCAAATTGGCTCACATTTCCACTTTTTTGAAGTTAACCGCGCTCTGGAGTTTGACCGTGCTGCGGCTTACGGAAAAAGACTGAATATCTCTTCAACAACTGCAATCCGTTTTGAACCCGGTGATGAAACCGAAGTTCCGCTGATCCCTTTCGGTGGCAAGCAAACACTGTATGGCTTTAATAACCTGGTGGATGGTTGGACCGGTGAGGGCGTGGTGCCTAATAGCGAACGCCCGGATAAGCTCGAAGCTATCCGCCGCGCGGCTGAGCGCGGTTTCAAATCGTCTAAATGACACTTTATTTCAATAAAAATCATCGAAATTCGCATACGTGTATTTAGTTATAAAACTATTTAGCTAACAACTACACGCACCGGAAAAGGAGCGACAGATGCCTCAAATTTCTCGGCAAGAATACGCGGGTCTATTTGGCCCAACGACGGGCGATAAAATCCGTTTGGGTGATACCAATCTGTTTATCGAAATCGAAAAAGACCTACGTGGATATGGTGAAGAGTCAGTTTACGGCGGGGGTAAGTCATTACGCGATGGGATGGGTGCCAATAACCATCTAACCCGTGATAATGGCGTACTGGATTTAGTGATAACCAACGTCACTATTGTTGATGCCCGCTTAGGGGTGATTAAAGCTGACGTTGGCATCCGTGATGGCAAAATTGCCGGGATAGGTAAAAGCGGCAACCCAGGCGTGATGGATGGCGTGACACCTGGCATGGTGGTGGGCGTCAGCACTGATGCTATTTCCGGTGAACATTTGATTCTGACCGCCGCGGGTATTGATAGTCACATTCACTTAATCTCTCCGCAGCAGGCTTACCATGCGCTATCTAATGGCGTGGCGACTTTCTTCGGCGGGGGTATTGGCCCAACCGATGGTACCAATGGGACGACGGTAACACCTGGCCCGTGGAACATCCGCCAGATGCTGCGCTCGGTCGAAGGCCTTCCTGTCAACATCGGTATTCTGGGTAAAGGTAATTCTTACGGCCGTGGCCCATTGATAGAACAGGCGATCGCCGGTGTTGTCGGCTATAAAGTCCACGAAGACTGGGGTGCGACAGCCAATGCGATCCGACATTCATTGCGGATGGCAGATGAGATGGATATTCAGGTTTCGGTACATACCGATAGCCTGAATGAATGTGGTTATGTTGAAGATACCATTGATGCATTCGAAGGCCGCACAATCCATACCTTCCATACTGAAGGTGCGGGTGGGGGCCATGCGCCGGATATCATTCGCGTCGCCAGCCAGCCTAACGTACTGCCAAGTTCGACTAACCCAACCCTGCCGTATGGGGTTAATAGTCAAGCCGAACTGTTCGACATGATTATGGTGTGTCATAACCTTAACCCGAATGTGCCCGCGGACGTCTCCTTCGCCGAAAGCCGTGTGCGCCCGGAAACCATCGCGGCAGAAAACGTCCTGCACGATATGGGGGTTATCTCCATGTTCTCCAGTGACTCACAAGCCATGGGGCGTGTTGGGGAAAACTGGTTGCGTGTCATGCAAACCGCTAACGCGATGAAAGCATCTCGCGGCAAATTGCCAGAAGATGCGCCGGGCAACGATAATTTCCGCGTCCTGCGTTATGTGGCAAAAATCACTATTAACCCGGCGATTGCGCAAGGTGTTAGCCATGTCATCGGCTCTGTTGAAGTGGGCAAAATGGCCGACCTGGTGCTGTGGGACCCACGTTTCTTCGGCGCTAAACCTAAAATGGTTATCAAAGGTGGCATGATCAACTGGGCGGCGATGGGTGACCCGAACGCATCATTGCCGACGCCACAACCGGTATTCTACCGTCCAATGTTTGGTGCCATGGGTAAAACCATGCAAGACACTTGCGTCACCTTCGTTTCTCAGGCTGCACTGGATGACGGTGTGAAAGAGAAAGCTGGGCTGGATCGTCAGGTTATAGCGGTTAAAAACTGCCGTACCATTTCTAAACATGACTTGGTGCGTAATGACCAAACACCAAACATTGAAGTGGACCCTGAAACCTTTGCGGTGAAAGTGAACGGCGTACATGCCACCTGTGAGCCAATTGAGACCGCGTCAATGAACCAACGCTACTTCTTTGGTTAATGAAAGCTTTGGTTAGTAAAAGCTTTGGCTAACGGATGAGTCTGGATGTAAATCCAGTTCTTAAGTATTCAGCTTGCCCAGGGTAAGTGTCATCTGGCTCAAGGATGGGCCGCGAAAATGGCTGGGATGAGTGGCACATAAACGGATTTTATTACTTTGGGCAACTGGCTTTTGCCAAAAATACAGGCAAGGAGTCAATAACATGATTTTGATAGAGCACATTCTTGGCAATGTGAAAAAAGATCCGATTTGGCAAGAGAAGCTCAAAGACGCCACTTTTGATCTCTTGGTTTTGGATCAACGGGAAGCACAAAAAAGCCGCTGCCGTAAACTCAGCACTCAGGGATTAGATCTCGGTATTTCGCTCGATCGACACGTCGTCCTTGCTGATGGCGATGTGCTGGCATGGGATGAAAAAAACCGTGTCGCCGTAGTGGTGCAAATCAATTTGCGCGATGTCATGGTGATTGACTTGAGTGAACTGAAAAGTCGTTCTCCAGATGAACTGATTAAAACCTGTTTTGAGCTGGGGCATGCACTGGGTAACCAGCACTGGAAAGCGGTAACGAAACATAATGAAGTTTATGTGCCTCTGACGGTAGCCACCACTATGATGGATTCCGTGATGAGAACCCATGGCTTCCAGCATTTACCTTTCCGTTTTGTTAAGGGGGCAGAAATTCTGCCGCTGCTCAGTAATTCTGAAGCGCGCCTGCTATTTGGCGGGGCTGAAGATACCGATACTCATGTTCATGTCGCCAGTCCTTTGGATGAACCCCATGGTTCCGGCTTACATATTCACGCGATTCATTCCCACGGCGATGGGCATTCACATGACCATGACCACAGTCATAGCCACGGCGATCATGACCACGACCATAAACACTGATTCACGCAGGGAGGCACCGCAATGAATGCATCAGACCTCATTCGTATCATGCAATTTGGTGATTCCGTTCTGCCGGTCGGGGCCTTTACGTTTTCCAATGGTGTGGAATCTGCCATTCAAACAGGCGTCGTGCATGACGTGCAGACGTTAAAAGGCTTTGTTTTGACGGCGCTAAAGCAGGCTGCCAGCTGTGATGGAATGGGGGTTGTTGTTGCCCACCGAGCAGTGGTAGCCGACTCTCGTGACGATATTATCCGTGCTGATTGGGCCGTGCATAACCGTAAATTAAATGAAGAAAGCCGCTTGATGGCAACCCGTATGGGGAAAAAGCTGGCGGAGATGTCAATCCACGTGGTGGAGCATCCGCTGATCAGCTGGTGGCTGGAGCAGATAAAAAGTGGCAATACCGCAGGGACTTATCCGGTCACTCAGGCGGTAGTCATGGCAGCACAGGGGATAGGGCAGCGCGAAGTGGTGGTAATGCATCAATATGGCGTGGCGATGACGATATTAAGTGCGGCCATGCGGTTGATGCGCGTAACCCATTTCGACACACAACATATCTTGTTTGAATTGAACCACGACATTGAGAAGTTCTGTGATATCGCCGAAATTGGCGATATTAACCAGATGTCTTCTTATGTCCCTATTGTGGATGTTCTGGCGGCGGTACACGTGAAAGCGCACGTCCGCTTATTTAGTAACTGATCGGGCATTCAGTGACCGATAAAAATGAATTCTGAGTGCTGGGTTTTTTCTGCTAACCGAGTACAGAGCCAAAAACAGATTAAATTGAGAGGATGACCCCGTGAATAGCCATTCAACCGATAAACGCAAAAAGATTACCCGCATTGGTATTGGTGGCCCGGTAGGTTCAGGTAAAACCGCCATTATCGAAGTTATTACCCCGATTCTGATCAAACGGGGCATTAAGCCACTGATCATTACCAATGACATTGTCACCACCGAGGATGCCAAACAGGTAAAACGCACCCTGAAAGGCATTCTGGATGAAGAAAAGATCCTTGGCGTTGAAACTGGTGCCTGCCCGCATACTGCGGTGCGTGAAGACCCAAGCATGAATATTGCTGCGGTGGAGGAGATGGAAGAGCGCTTCCCTGACAGTGACTTGATTATGATTGAAAGTGGCGGTGACAACCTTACGCTAACCTTCAGCCCGGCACTGGCAGACTTCTATATCTATGTTATTGATGTGGCGGAAGGGGAAAAAATTCCGCGTAAAAATGGCCCGGGCTTGGTTCAGGCGGACATTCTGGTTATCAACAAAATTGACCTCGCCCCTTATGTTGGTGCCAGTCTGGATGTGATGGAAAGTGATACCAAAGTGGTTCGCGGCGAGCGCCCTTATATTCTGACCAACTGCAAAACGGGTCAGGGCATTGAAGAGCTGGTGGATATGATTATGCGCGATTTCTTGTTTACTCACGTACAGCCGCAAGGAGAGCATGCATGACATCGCAGAGCCAGAATATCGTGGAAACTCCTTCACGGGTTCGCGCTCACGCATTAGGTGTTAACGCGCCGGAATTAGCGGAATATCAAGATGAACCGGCGCAAATGCGTAGCGGGGCCGTAGGGAAAAGTGGCTATCTCAAGCTGAGATTTGCCAAACGTGAGCATCGCAGTATTTTGGCAGAAATGGAGCGGCGGGTGCCGTCGATGGTGCAAAAAGCGCTGTATTGGGATGAAGAAATGCCAGAATTGCCGTGTGTCACTATGATTTCGACCTCAGGGTGCATTTTACAAGGGGACCGGCTGGCCACTGATGTGATTGTGGAGGCGGGGGCTTGTGCCCATGTCACCACACAGTCGGCGACTAAAGTCCACATGATGAATGCGAACTATGCATCGCAGATACAAAATTTTACTGTAGAAGAAGGCGGCTATCTGGAATTTATGCCGGACCCGCTTATTCCACACCGTAATTCGCGCTTTATTACCGACACCACCATTAATATTCATCCTACGGCGACTGCGATTTATTCGGAAGTGCTGATGTCTGGGCGTAAATATCACCATGCGGACGAACGCTTTGGTTTTGATGTTTATTCATCCCGAGTGGCGGCACACGTTTTTTTGGGTAAAGAACTGCCAGCGGGTAAAGAGCTATTTGTAGAAAAATATGTGCTGGAACCAAAGTCAGAAAGCCTGGATGCCATCGGAGTTATGCAATCCTTTGATGCGTTTGGCAATGTGATTTTATTAACGCCCAAAGAGCATCACGATCGAATTCTGGCGAGAGTACCGGCCCATTTTGATATGAAAGGCGGCATTGCCAGTGGGGCGACGCGTCTACCGAATGATTGTGGTCTGGTGTTTAAAGCACTGGGTATCGACAGTGCTGGCGTTAAGAATGAAATCCGTGAGTTCTGGAAAATAGCTCGAGAGGAAATTCTCGGTATTACATTGCCAGAAAAATTCTTGTGGCGCTAAGAGCTTAGGCCGAGTCATCGGCCTCATGCATTTACAGCTTCAAGTCAGAAGGGTAAAAATAATGAATGCAAAAACAGGTCACCAATCCGGTTGGGCACAACTGAGTGCTTCGAATGTTTTCATTGAATTTATCGATACAACGTTGCGCGGCTGTGCTCAAGTCATGTTCCAGAATAACCCACTCACTGGGCTATTCTTTTTTATTGCCATATTTGTCGGAGCCTATGGCGAAGGAAACCCTGCTGTAGCCTATGGCTGTGTATTGGGTACTGTGGTTGCCACACTTACGGGGTTAACCATGCGGGACCGTAAATCGTGGCGCTCAGGATTATACGGTTATAACGGCTGTCTGGTAGGGGCGGCACTGCCGACATTCTTGGTCGTCACGCCGGTTGTCTGGGCCTGTATTGTTTTGGGCAGTATTGTGTCGGTCATTGTCATGGTTTGTATCGCCGATATTTTAAAAACCTGGAAAGTTGCAGCATTAACCGCACCTTTTGTTCTAACCACTTGGATGATATTGCTGGCCAGCTACGCCTTTTCCGGTCTGCAAAGTAGTGGATTACCAGCACCAGCACTGCCCCATCAATTGATGTTAGAGACCAGCGCGGCGGCTGGTGGCAATATTTTCGTCAGCATGTTTAATGGTGTTTCGCAGGTATTTCTATTCAGTAGTTTAATTGGCGGCATTCTTTTTATCATTGGGCTGGCGGTGGAATCACTGTGGGCGGCAGTTTTTGCCCTTGGTGGCTCGCTATTGGCACTTTTTACCGCCATATTCCTCGGGGCAAATCCCAGCAGTATTGATGTCGGACTTTATGCATTCAGTGCGGTACTGACAGCGATTGCCTTAGGTTCGACATTTAATAAACCGAGCTGGCGTGTTTTGGCTTATACCATCGTCGGCGTTATTTTTACGGTTATCGTACAGGGTGCGCTAAATATCTTCCTGGCCCCGGTGGGTATTCCTACGTTGACCATGCCTTTTGTTCTCGCTTCATGGTTATTCCTGGTCCCTAATAAAGAAGTGATGCCAGCACATAGACAATAGTGATTTTATTCTGGAGTACTAACATGACGACTGGGATAGAGAAACGGAGTGCTTTTGGCAATCAGCAAACTAAACGCCGCGCCATTTATTTATTAATTGGCTTACTGATGATCAATGGGCTGGCGTGGGTTTGGGCTTTTACTGAATTTAATGATAATGCGGTGTTGATGGGGATGGCATTTCTGGCCTATAGCTTTGGTTTGCGTCATGCCGTCGATGCTGATCATATTGCTGCCATTGATAACGTAACCCGTAAACTGATGCAACAGGGGAAGACTCCGATTGCGGTGGGAACATTTTTCTCCCTCGGCCATTCGACCATTGTTATATTAGCATCACTCGCCATCGCTGCGACCGCGATGGCATTTAAAAACAATATGGCGTGGTTCCACGAAACCGGTGGTTTAATTGGTACACTCGTTTCCTCTCTGTTTTTATTGTTATTTGGTTTTCTTAATTTAACTATTCTGATTTCAGTCTATAAAAAATTTAAACAGGTCAAAGCAGGGCATGTTTATAAAGATGAAGAACTTGACCTGTTGGTCACCAATAATGGAGGGTTCCTGGCCAGAGTATTCAAACGTGTATTTAACATGGTGAATAAAAGTTGGCATATGTATCCCGTTGGTTTTTTATTCGGTTTAGGGTTTGATACCGCCACTGAAATTGGGGTTTTAGGGATTTCAGCCGCCAGTGCAACTCATGGTATGAATTTATGGTCAATTATGATTTTCCCTGTTTTATTTGCTTCTGGGATGGCCTTGATCGATTCACTTGATAATTTTGTCATGATTGGTGCTTATGGTTGGGCTTTCTCTAAACCTGTGCGGAAATTGTATTACAACATTACCATCACGGCAGCTTCAGTGATCATTGCATTCTTCATTGGTGGGATTGAAGCATTAGGACTTATTGCAGATAAACTTAATTTAACCGGTGGGATATGGACACCAATAAATAATATCAGTGAAAACTTAGGCGAGATAGGTTACTGGATTATTGGGATGTTTATATTGTGTTGGATTGTTTCTGCAGTTAATTACTATATTCGCGGTTATGATAAATTAAGTATTACTCGGTAGTTATAATTTAATAAAAAGGCGCTTATCAAGCGCCTTTTTTATAAGAAATGACACTTACAATTTACATGTGTTTTTTAGCAAAACCTAAAATATCCTGTTTAATTTCAGAGAGTTTACTTTCAGGTGCCTTCTTACAAACTTCGACTACTTTCGGTGTCACGATAGTATCAGTCTCATGCAAATCAACATAATCACCTTTCTTATATTGAGTATCATCATTTAATACCCAATAAACCACAGGAGTAAATGACTTAGGATTCAGATCCAGGAATTCTTTGCAGGTCATATCACTCGGGGTAGTCGCTGTTGCGCTAGTGGTCGCTGCAAAGCTGGCTGCGGCAGCGGAAAGTAATAAACCAGTCAATGCAATATTACGAAGTGATTTGTAGGACATGCTTATTTCCTTATTTATCTGTTAAATATGATTAAATATTTAAGACACTTAAATTAAGGGTGATGGATATCACTCAAGTCTACGAACTTCGGTATATCTGATATGCCGAGGAACTCTTATATTATTAACCAAAACAGTATTAATGCCAACTGTGGATTTATTATTTTACTCATTATTTAGTATAAATAACTTTACAGAATGTAACATAAGCTGTGTGGTGAAACTATTTATGGTGATGACCGAACAATCATTTGATTTTTGTCAAAAATAATCATATTTGACCATGATTTTTATCATTTTTTATCTATACTTAATTTACCTATAACAATTTTAGTCACTTTATTGATGAAGATACTACAGGAAATTAAGACTAAGGTGTCGATACCACTTTTGTTGGCCATTTTAGTGGCCATTAATGGGTATCTGGTGTTAAGCCCCGTGCTTTTCCGGGCGTTCTCTCATTCAACAGAGGCGATAAACAATTTCAGCACTTGGAAAGAGGCATTAAGTTTTCTTGAATTATTTGAAATTCCGAGATTTATGATCGGTCTGTTATTGATATTGATGTCATTTTCCGTCGCGATGAAAATCCGTACGGCATGGTTTCTCACGGTATTATTGTTGTTTACTATTGTTGCTATCAATATCTTTATTCTGAAAGATCAGAATAAATTGACGACTTATTCCCTTATTGTTGTTGTCGCTTTACTATTTTATTGGCGTGAGTTTGATCATTACAGTCTCGGAAGTGCAACATTCTTTGCGATCGCGAGTATTTGTTCATTAATCGTCTATAGCATGTTGGGTACACTCTACATGGGCGATGAGTTCGCACCGGCAGTGACCGATTTACCCACTGCGTTCTATTTCGCGATTGTTTGTATGTCAACAGTGGGCTTCGGGGATATTATTCCACATACCACTGTAGCGAGAATGTTCACACTCACGGTGATTATTGCTGGTATTACTGTCTTTGCGGCTTCGATTGCTTCGATTGCCGGCCCGATAATCAGTAATAATATTAAACGCATAGTTAAAGGTAGGATTTATCACGTGGAACGTAAAAATCATTTTATTATTGTCGGTTCCAATTCTTTGGCACTCAATGTCTATAATGGGCTGCGTGACCGGGGTGATGATGTCACTGTTGTTTGCCCAGTTGGCAGCCAACACAATTTTCCTCCACATGCAGATATTATCGAGGGAGATCCCTCTTCGGTAGAAACACTGAAACTGGCGGGGGCCGCCAAGGCAAAATATATTATTGCATTGTGCAACAATGATGCCGACAACACCTTTACTATTCTCGCGGCAAAAGAAATTGCTGGTGAGGGGACGAAAACATTGGCGTTAGTCAATGAAACACAGAATATGCAGAAAGTGAAACGGGTTAATCCTGATATGGTGTTCTCACTGCCATTATTAGGCAGTGAGTTGCTGGTCAGAACCTTAAATGGCGATACAATCAATAACTCCCTCATTGCCGAAATGTTCTTTGGTAATTGCCAGAAATTAGATTAAATCTATTGGGTTATCAGATGTATAAAAACACCCTCATCATGAGGGTGTTTTTATGCCTGGTAGATATTCTCCCTGTATCCTATTATTCCATGGCAGTTTGTGGATCTTTAGGTTTATCTTTAGGGCCGACCATTAAACCCAATTCGACAGCAATAAAACCGACAATCAAGCTGGCAACTAAATAACAGATTGAAACTAAAATGCCACTCGGGGTTTTCATCATTTCGACAGCACCAAATACGAAACTGGAAAATGTCGACAAGCCGCCCATGATACCGGTACCCACCATCAAGTGTACATATTGGTTAATTTTACCGTTTTTAAAGAAAGAGGTAGCTAACCCTAATAAAAATGCGGCGATGATATTGGCGACAAAGATATCCATCGGGAAGCCATCTGCCAACCGTGGTACGGACAGCATGATAAATTCACGACACATAGCACCAAAAGCACCCCCGATAAACACTAAAATAATAAGATTTGGCATAATCATTCTCTCCGATTAATAAGCCAACCATGCACCCAATGCGGCCGCAGCTAAACCGAATAATACAGAAATAATCAGATATCCAGCAGCAATGGCTCTGCCCCGGGTTGTCGATAGTTTTGCCGCATCTAATTGCATGCTACTAAAGGTGGTATAGCCGCCTAAAATACCAGTTAACACCGCCGCATTAATTAAATCGCCATAGCGATCGCGCCAGTCGACACTAAAAAGAATGCTTAGATAGCCAATCACAAATGCACCCGAAATATTAATTAGAAAAGTGCCGAGGGGAAAATTCCCTTTGTATATTTTCCCAACACCTAGCCCGATCCACCATCGTAATAGCGAGCCGATCCCTCCACCTAGCCCAACCCACATTACATCGATTGCAGTCATAAAAAGCCCTCCATCGTTATTTACTAGAGTGGTAATAATAGTAGTACAAATAGACGCTGCGAGTATTCGGATATATGAATTATAAGGTGAGAATTTATGCAGATAGAGGGAGGTGCTTGCAGTGACAAGGGATAGTATTAAAATAGGAATGCTGTTTCAAAAAAATACAATAAACGGAGATAGAAGCTATCATGCCTTACAACGCAGATCCCTCCCGATACAACCAAATGCAATATCGCTTTTGTGGAAAAAGTGGTTTGCAACTTCCGGCACTGTCACTTGGACTTTGGCATAACTTTAGTTTTAACAATACATTAGAATCGCAGCGGACCTTACTGCGCAAAGCTTTTGACCTGGGAATTACCCACTTCGATTTAGCCAATAACTATGGCCCACCACCGGGGTCAGCAGAACAAAATTTCGGTAAGTTATTGCAAGACGATTTTAAGCCTTATCGTGACGAGCTGATAATCTCGACTAAAGCGGGTTATAACATGTGGCCCGGCCCTTATGGTGCTGGCAGTTCACGAAAATATCTGCTTGCCAGCTTGGACCAAAGCTTAAAACGGATGGGGCTGGATTATGTGGATATTTTTTATTCCCACCGTGTTGATGAAAATACGCCGATGGAAGAAACCGCATCAGCATTAGCTCAGGCGGTACAAAGCGGTAAAGCTTTATATGTCGGGATTTCATCCTATTCATCTGAACGGACTGCCAAAATGGTGGAATTATTGCAGCAATGGAAGATTCCTCTGCTTATCCATCAGCCTTCTTATAACATTCTTAATCGCTGGGTTGAGCAAACGAATTTATTAGATACTTTGGATAAACACGGTGTTGGCTGTATCGCTTTTACACCTTTGGCACAGGGATTATTAACTGGGAAATATCTCAATGGTATCCCGGATGATTCTCGAATGAAGAAAGAGGCTGGCGGCTCGTTGAAAGAAAATATGTTGTCGGAGGAAAATCTGCTCAGCATCAAGCGGTTGAATGAATTAGCTGAACAACGTGGGCAGTCATTGGCGCAAATGGCCTTGAGCTGGCTATTGAAAGATAACCGCGTTACGTCAGTTTTAATTGGTGCCAGCCGTCCAGAACAGCTTGAGGAAAACTGTGCAGCACTCGGTAATTTGAGCTTCAGTGCGGAAGAATTACGTGCTATTGATCAGCATGTTACTGATGGGCGACTTAATTTGTGGCAAGCTTCATCGGATCGCTAATTTGCCACGATAAATTTTGTCAGTGATAATGTGAAAGCCGGAAGATTTTCCGGCTTTTTTAGAGTGAATTTGTTGCTCATAAACTAGTTGTTAGCCGAAAGGCCTACTTTCAGTAACTTACCATCACTCTCATCCGTCAAGAGATAAACATAGCCGTCAGGCCCGATGCGCACATCGCGGATACGTTCGCCGCGATCTCCCAGCAAACGCTCTTCAGCAATCACTTTATCGCCATCCAGTTGTAAGCGAATTAACTCTTTCTGTGCCAATGCGCCGATAAACAGCGAATGTTGCCAGGTCGGGAAACGGGTAGCATTATAAAATGCCATCCCACTGATACCTGGTGATTTTTCCCAGTAATAGGTGGGCTGTTCAGTCCCCTCTATATGGGTACCTTTGGCTTCTGGGATGGGCAAACCTGAATAGTTCATTCCGTGTGTTGCCAATGGCCAACCATAGTTTTTCCCAGCCATAGGGATATTGATTTCATCGCCACCTTTAGGGCCATGCTCATTCTCCCACACCACGCCGGTCCAGGGATTCAGGGCTAACCCCTGCGGATTACGATGACCATAAGACCAGATTTCTGGTCTTGCCGGTGACTGATTGGTGAGGGGATTATCTTTCGGCACCTTACCGTCGAGGGTCAGGCGGACTATTTTACCTTGGTGCAAGCTCAAGTTTTGTGCTGTTAGGCGCTGATTATTTTCACCTAAGGTAATAAAAAGATGGCCTTGTTCATCAAAAGCCAGTTTGCCGCCAAAATGATTGCCGGTTGATAATTTTGGCTGTTGGCGGAAAAAGACAGTGAAGTTTTCAATGGCGGTTCCTTGCGGATTAAGACGGCCATAGCCCACCGCAGTTCCAGCTTTTCCATCCTTCCCTTCTTCCGCGAAGCTGAGGTAAATGCGGCGATCTTGGGCAAATTTCGGTGATAACGCCACTTCCAGTAAGCCGCCTTGCCCCTTGGCATACACCGCAGGCACCCCTTTTAATGGCTCTGACAGGTTTTTTTCTGGTTGCCATAATCTTAATTGCCCGGAACGTTCAGTGATTAAAATGCCCCCGTCATCCGGCAAAAAGGCCAGTGACCAGGGGTGATCCAGCCCATTTTGCAATTCAGTCACTGTCACTGTGGGGGTTGGGGCGGCTAGGGCCGGTAGCGGGATAAATACACTCAATAAGAGTGATTTGAATAATTGTAAACGCAGCCGAGAGGCCAGTGTTTTATTTCCCAATAAGGTCATTACTCACTCCATAAATAGGCAACCACCTGTTAACTTTAGAGTATTAAACAGAAATCGGCTATTTTCGGCCCTAAAAGGATGTGCGTGGAGCGAATGAGTAAGGAAGTAGTGGCGATGAACTTCGCTTCACGAATAAAGCTATCGCGTTGAACCTGGGGTAAAAGTGAGAAGGTTTGGATGAAACAATTATCAAACCAATAAGATTTCCTAATTTAACCTTTTATTGGTTTCAAGAGGTTTTATTGCCGTGCTTTGTTGTTTCATAATCTGCCAATAAAAACTAACCACATGAAATACAAATGAATTAAACTTAATTCGCCGAGCAAAAAAATAATCATTTTGCGATAACCATCACATTGTAATAGCTAAGAAATGTGAAGGCTATCAATGTGAAAAGTCAATTAGAGACGATTATTGTTATGCTTGAATTACTGGATTGTCTGTTAACTCCGTATACTGACGACAACCAGAAACAATGGAGCTGGGCAAGGGGCACGATAAAGTTCAGATAAAGGGAATTCACCATTGCACTGGCATATGAATAACTTGTGTCTTTTGAACCTCAAAAGGTGTTGGGTATGGAAAAGAAAAAAATTTATCTGTTTTGCTCTGCTGGTATGTCTACCTCGCTACTGGTTTCCAAAATGAAAGTGCAAGCAGAGAAGTATGAAGTGCCAGTGACTATCAATGCTTACCCGGAAGCACTGGCCGCGCAGCATGGCACTGAAGCAGATGTGATCCTATTAGGGCCGCAAATAGCTTACATGCTGCCAGAAATCACCAAAATGTTCCCTAACAAACCTGTTGAAGTGATCGATTCTATCTTGTACGGCAAAGTTGATGGTCTAGGGGTATTAAAAGCTGCTGTTGCCGCAATAAAAAAAGCAAAACAATAAGGGGAGCACTGTGAGCGCATTTATTAATTCTCTGGAAAGGGCCATATTGCCCTTCGCCATTAAAATTGGCAAACAGCAACATATTAATGCCATCAAGAATGGGTTTATTCGGCTGATGCCGTTAACCCTGACAGGTGCCATGTTTGTTCTTATTAATAACGTTTTCTTAAGTTTTGGTGAAGGGTCGTTCTTCTTCTCGATGGGTATTCGTCTGGATGCAGATACCATCACCACGCTCAATGGTTTTAAAGCGATCGGCGGTAACGTTTATAACGGTACCCTCGGGAT
Source organism: Yersinia sp. Marseille-Q5920 (assembly GCF_946902935.1). Classification (NCBI taxonomy): domain Bacteria; kingdom Pseudomonadati; phylum Pseudomonadota; class Gammaproteobacteria; order Enterobacterales; family Yersiniaceae; genus Yersinia; species Yersinia sp. Marseille-Q5920. Next base: position 42,944 of record NZ_CAMPQA010000015.1, read on the forward strand.
CATGTCGTTAATGACGCCATTCTTTATCAGTATGGCCTTGGCTGAAGAGAAAAGAGTCGATCCTCTGGCTTCGGCATTGCTGGCGATTGCTGCCTTTATGACCGTAACCCCATACAGTGTTGGCGATGCCTATGCGGTGGGTGCTAATTGGTTAGGGGGGGCGAATATTATCTCCGGTATTATTATCGGCTTGGTGGTAGCAGAAGTTTTCGCCTTTATCGTGCGCCGTAACTGGGTTATCCGCTTACCTGATAGTGTGCCGACATCAGTCTCTCGCTCTTTCTCTGCATTGATTCCTGGTTTTATTATTCTGTCCATTATGGGTGTGATTTCCTATGCCCTTGCATTGCACGGAACTAACTTCCACCAGATCATTATGGACACCATCTCCGCTCCATTGTCTAAAATGGGCAGTGTTGTAGGTTGGGTGTATGTGATGTGTTCCTCACTGTTGTGGTTCTTCGGGATACACGGGGCGATGGCGTTATCTGCGCTGGAAAGTGGCATTATGATGCCATTTGCGCTAGAAAACGTGGCAACCTATACCCAATATGGCTCGGTTGCGGCGGCATTGGCTGCTGGCAAAGAATTCCACATGTGGGCTAAACCTTTTGTTGACTCCTATATATTCCTTGGCGGAACAGGGGCAACACTTGGGCTGGTTATTGCTATCTTTATTGGTTCCCGTCGTGAAGATTATCGCCAAGTGGCAAAACTGGGCGCGCCGGCAAGTATTTTCCAGATTAACGAACCGATTCTGTTTGGTTTACCGGTTATTATGAACCCGCTGTTCTTCATTCCATTTATTCTGGTTCAGCCGGTATTAGCCATTATTACTTCCATTGCCTATTACACCGGTTTAATTCCGCCAATTACCAATATTGCGCCGTGGACGATGCCAGTCGGGTTGGGAGCTTTCTTTAACACCAACGGCAGTATTGCTGCGATGTTATTAAGTGTGTTCAACCTTGGCATCGCAACACTGATTTATCTGCCGTTTGTGATTATTGCCAATAAAGCGCAAACCGAGATAGATCGTGAAGTTCAAAGCGAAGAAGAAATCGCTGACAGCTTGAAATTCTAATTGTAAAACCCATTTAGCGTATAAGGTTGGAGGCTGGAATGAAATATCAATTTCCCGAGGATTTTTGGTGGGGTAGTGCCACTTCTGCAACCCAATTTGAAGGGGCGTCATTGCAGGATGGCAAGAGCCAGAATATCTTTGATTATTGGTATGACATTGCACCAGAACGTTTTCATGGCCAAATTGGCCCGGAAAACACCTCCACCTTTTACGATAATTATCGGCAGGATATCTTGCTGTTAAAAGCATTGGGACATAACACTTTCAGGACATCGATTTCATGGTCGAGACTGATCCCAAATGGTGACGGTGAGGTTAATCCCAAAGCCGTCGCTTTTTATAACGCCGTGATTGATTCTTTACTGGCGAACGGTATTACGCCGTTTATCAACCTCTACCATTTTGATATGCCACTGTGCATGCAAGATAAAGGGGGCTGGGAAAGCCGCGCAGTGGTGGATGCTTATGCGCGCTATGCCAAAATCTGTTTTACCTTATTTGGTGACCGAGTAAAACACTGGTTTACCTTTAACGAACCGGTGGTGCCAGTTGAAGCGGGCTACCTGAACGACTTACATTATCCTTGCGTGGTAGATTTTGGCCGCGCGGTAACTGTGGCCTACCATAGTGTCCTGGCTCACGCCAAAGCGGTTGAAAAATATCGAGAACCTAAGCAGGGCGGTGATATTGGTATCATTTTGAACCTCACCCCGACCTATCCTCGCTCTGACAGCGCACCAGACCAGATTGCCGCCAATCGTGCTGATTTACTGCTTAACCGTAGCTTCCTCGATCCCGTCACTAAAGGTGTTTATCCTGATGAACTGATTGCGTTGCTGCGTGAGCACGACTTATTACCGCAGATTGAATCTGATGATTGCCAGCTTATTGCTAAGGGGGTCATCGATTTATTAGGTGTTAACTATTACCAGCCAAGACGGGTCAAAGCGAAAGATATTCCAACACCTCAGGGGCCGGCGAAAACGCCGGAAGACTTGTTTAGTTTTTATGAGATGCCGGGGCGGAAAATTAACCCGCATCGTGGTTGGGAAATTTATGAAAAAGGGCTGTATGACATTCTGACAGACCTGAAACAAAATTATGGCAACATACCTTGCTATATCTCTGAGAATGGCATGGGTGTTGAGGGCGAAGAGCAATTTATCACCCCATCCGGTCAGGTTGATGATGAATATCGCATTGAGTTTATTCGCGAGCATCTAAAATGGTTGCATCAAGCATTGCAAGAGGGCAGTAATTGCAAAGGCTATCATCTGTGGACTTTTATTGATTGCTGGTCTTGGCTTAATGCTTATAAAAATCGTTATGGATTAGTGCGATTGAATATCGCAGATCAATCGCGAGTCATAAAGAAAAGTGGTTATTGGTTTGCGAATGTTGCAAGACAAAACGGCTTTAATTAACAGCTTTAATTTACGGAGTAGCAACAGTATGTTTGATTTAGATAAAATCGTTGATGATGTTCAACCTACTGATAAAATGGAAGATATAGTCATGGGGTTGATTATCAACGCAGGACAAGCCCGGAGTTTGGCCTATAAAGCGTTGAAGCATGCTAAAACAGGTGATTTTGCTCAAGCAGAAGAGTTAATGGCACAATCGCGCATGGCGCTGAATGAAGCACATTTGGTGCAGACTCAGCTTATTGAAGCCGATCAAGGTGAGGGGAAAACCCGAGTCACGCTAGTATTGGTGCATGCTCAGGACCATTTAATGAACGCGATGTTAGCTCGTGAGTTAATTGCAGAGTTGATCGAATTACATCAAAAGGTAAGCTGAACCGCGCAAATATCTGTCCGTTTTTTCAAATAAGAGAGTGAAGGTAAATAAGATGGAAGTCAGATTAGTACGTGAAAAAGACTTTTTTAACGGAAAAGAGTTCCATCTATTTATTTATAACAAAACGGAGAGTGCGACAGGTCTACATCAGCATGACTATTATGAATACACTCTGATATTAACCGGCATGTGTTATCAGGAAATTAATGGTAAACGCGTCTTTTTAGAACGTGGCGATTTTGTTTTTATCCCCATGGGATCCCATCATCAAAGTTTCTATGACTTTGGTGCGACGCGAATTCTAAATGTTGGGATCAGAAAATCTTTCTTTGAAGAACACTATTTTCATTTGCTCTCCAGACCTATCGTTGCCTCACAAGCTTATCGGCTAAAAGGTGATTTTCTTTCTTATATTGAATCAGCGATTTCTGCGCCACACTTTAGGGAAGACGAATTAACCGAGTTGGTTGAGCTGCTGACATTTTATGTCACTAATCGCATTAGCCATTATAAAGAGACGGAGGTCAATGACGATATTCCGCTGTGGCTAAAAACCAGTATTGACAAAATGCATGACAAATCGATGTTTGGTGAAAAAGCACTGGTGAATATGATTGAGCTTTCGGGCAAAACTCAAGAGTATCTGACTCGCGCGACTCGGCGTTATTACCAAAAAACACCGATGCAGATTATTAATGAAATCAGAGTTAACTTTGCCAAAACCCAGCTTGAAATGACGAACTACTTAGTCTCAGATATTGCCTTTGAAGCCGGTTACAGTGATACCACGTTATTTATTAAAAACTTCAAAAAACTCACTTCTTTTACGCCAGGGAACTACCGTAAAAAATTCAACTGCGTTAGAGATGGGTTATCCGATTAGTTTCCGGCCAGATATCTGTTATTGAAATGGCCTTACAAGGTGCTCTCAATGGAAAAGCTACTTATTGTTAATGCTGATGATTTTGGTTTATGCAAAGGCCAAAGCTATGGGATTATTGAAGCATTTCGGCATGGTATTGTCTCATCAACCACCGCAATGATGAATTGTGCAGATATCTATCATGCAGCAGAACTGAGCAAGCAAAATCCTGCATTGCCAGTGGGCATGCATTTTGTGCTGACTTATGGTCGGCCCTTAACGGCTATGCCATCCTTGATTGATGACAACGGTGAGTTGGGTAAATGGTTGTGGGCGCGGGCCGAGGCGGGCGAGTTGAATCTGGATGAAATCGCCCAAGAACTGGCAGCTCAGTTTGATACGTTCGTCACTGTGTTTGGCCGTCCCCCTACTCATATTGACAGTCATCACCATGTCCATATGTTGCCGCAGATTTATCCGTTGATTGAATCTTTTGCTCACGAAAAATCACTGCCATTACGAATTGATCGCCAAGAGGCACAACAGCAGAACATTGTGCTCCACAAACTCCGCAGCACAGAGTGGTTTGATGCCGGTTTTTATGGCGAGAATTTGACGGAACAGTCATTTCTGCAATTGTTAGATTATGCAGACCAAAATACAATTAACTCTGTTGAAGTGATGTGCCACCCAGCATTTATCGACAAAATCCTGATGACCAGTGGCTATTGTTATCCACGGTTGACCGAGTTGGATATTCTTACGTCACCAGCATTAAAACAAACTATTGCCGATCGTGGTTATCGTTTGGGATCGTATCTGGATTGTTAAATTCTAGTTTGTGCGGGGTTTTGTGTTGTATAAGTCGCCCAAAAATGAAAATCCCAGACTTTTAGTCAGGTTTTTTTGTTTGTGGAATGGGCGGCAGAAAAGTGCTGGTAACATTGCTTCTGCCATTCGCCTGTTTGGAAAGTCACAGGCGAACCAAGGCCCAAAGCGTGTGTGCACAAAGCAGGTCTGAGCCTACCAAGAAACGGTAGAATGGCTTATGAAAAACACTATTTATTTAAACAGTGATAGCGTTATTAACGCTGATTCTCTTTGTTATATCAAAACCCTGCTTAATAACTGCATTGACCTGATAGCAACTGACCCGCCTTAAGGACCGTTTGTATGTAATTCGTCAACGGTTTCACACCACCGCCACACCAGCCAAACCCCACAAACAAGAAAACCAGCCCTAATGAATTGGTTTTCTTTGGGATATTTGGTCGGCATGAAAGGATTTGAACCTTCGACCCCCGACACCCCATGACGGCGTTCTATAGGCGAAAAAAAACCTCTGGGTTAGCAGAGGTTTTTTAATCGTCAAAGGAGCCGCGTATCTTTTGCGTATCCTTTTTGGTCCAAACTAGGTCAGTGCTTCGTCCGGTCATTTATCATAAGTTACTGGTTTATATGATACTGTCCGGTCACTGTCCTATCAAAAGTGGTGGAGCTGGGGGGATTTGAACCCCCGTCCGAAATTACTACGCCGTCGGCACTACATGCTTAGTCCAGTCATTACATTCGCCGGTTAGCTGCGGACGGACACGCCACTAACAAACTATCCTGATTGGGTTTAACGCTTTCACCCCAGGCAAGGTGTCCACGCGATCTCTTTTAGGTTTGACCTCTCTTGATCCCCGTCCTAAGAGCGGAGGCTAGGGAGAGAGGGAATCTTCAGTTTCTTAGGCTGATTAAGCTGCTAAAGCAGCAGATTCGTATTGCGAGTCGTTTGCAATTATTTTTTTTGCGGTTTTTTACGAGGCCTCCGCACCTCGGCATGCACCTTGGGTTTCGCGAATCCCGTCGAATCCAGAATCAGCCCCAAAGAACTTCGCTAGTATAACAGAACTATGTCCTGTTAAGCCAGTCACTTAACGATTTGCGTGCTTCATGATGCGGGCTTTGTCTAACTTCCACTCACGATCTTTAATATCATCGCGTTTATCGTGATCTTTTTTACCTTTGGCGACACCGATTTTAACTTTAACCCAAGCGTTTTTCCAATATACGGAAAGAGCAACAACGGTAAAACCGTCGCGATTAACTTTACCAATCAGTGAGTCCAGCTCGCGTTTGTTGAGTAGCAGTTTACGGGTACGCATTGGCTCACAGACAACATGCGTCGATGCCACGTTTAACGGCGTAATGGTGGCACCAAACAAAAATGCCTCACCGTTTCTAAAGGTTACGTAGCTATCACTAATGTTGGCTTTGCCAGCACGCAGAGATTTTACTTCCCAACCTTGCAGTGAAAGACCTGCCTCGAACTCTTCTTCAATGAAGTATTCATGGCGGGCGCGTTTATTTTGCGCAATGGTTGCGGAACCGGGTTTGTATGCTTTTTTCTTTGTCATAGTATTGATCATTATACTGTATGCGGAGGCGAATGAAATCCTTTCCCGCAGGATGCCTATGCATTTTGTCTCATTTGTTGTGAAGAATGCCTAGCAGATTTTTTGTCTGGCGGTGGATAAATGGTATTATCAGCGCGTTTTATGTCTCACAGGAAATGTTATGCCACAAATTAGCCGCTCTGCGTTGGTTCCATTTAGCGTAGAACAGATGTATCAACTGGTTAATGATGTTCACTCTTATCCAGAATTTTTACCGGGTTGTACTGGAAGCCGGGTCCTTGATGCTACTGAAAATGAAATGACGGCTGCTGTCGATGTTGCTAAGGCCGGAATAAGTAAAACTTTCACGACACGTAATACATTAACTGATAACCAGAGTATTGATATGCAACTGGTGGATGGACCGTTTCGTAAGTTAATGGGGGGATGGTATTTTACACCACTGAGTGCAGATGCCTGTAAAGTTGAATTACACCTTGATTTTGAGTTCACCAACAAGTTGATTGAGCTGGCTTTTGGTAAAATATTCAAGGAGTTAGCTGGTAATATGGTGCAAGCATTCACCCAGAGGGCTAAAGAGGTTTACAGTGTCTGATCTTCGCGTTGAGGTGGTTTATGCCTTACCCGAACGCCAATATTTGCGGGTTGTTTCCCTTAAAGGAGGAAGCACCGTAGAGGAAGCTATCAGAGCTTCAGGTCTGCTTGAATTACGACCAGATATTGATCTAACAAAAAATAAAGTGGGTGTTTATAGTCGCCCGATTAAGCTTGGCGATAAGCTTAATGATGGTGATAGGGTTGAGATATATCGCCCATTAATTGCAGATCCTAAAGAATTGCGCCGGCAGCGTGCTGAACAAGCAAAAAAATAAGGCACAATCTGCGCCTTATTTTTTGTTGCAGCCCCAGACTGCCATTGAAGAAGAATATGAACTATTGTGTGGCTGCGTAAGTATTAATAGGCAGTGTACCCAAACTCTAATCAGTAATCCTTTCCTCAACCTGTTCTGCAATCGTCGGTTAAATCAATTTCCTACTAACGTTGGTTCATTTTTGATATCAGTTAGTACACCACTGCTATCAAAGGTCAACGTTAATGTTTGTTGTGTAACTTTTTCGTGGCCAGGTTGTTGACGGAATACATAGAACCACGTTTTAGTTCCAAACGGATCCTGCAACATTGGGGTGCCTAAGGTATATGCCACTTGTTGCTGGGTCATACCCTTATGAATTTTGGACGCATCATTAGGTGATAAATAGTTACCCTGATTAATATCAGGCCGGTAGACCACCTTCTCCAGCGTTGAACAACCCGCAGTAAGCATTGCAAGCATCACAGCGGCGGCAGTCAGCATTTTACAGCGCATAGTAATCACATTCCTTTAGGGCGTAGGATGACGATGATAATAGACCTTGCAGCAGTTGGGAACCTTTACAGGGCACCTGTATGACCTCTAGAAAGGAAAAAAGTTAATCTTTTCTACGCTGCGAGTAATTCTTTTGCATTTGCCAAGGTGTTTTTCGTCACTTCACTACCGCCCAGAAGGCGCGCCAACTCTTGCAAGCGGGCTTTTTTATCTAACCGATGCATATGGGTTTCGGTTTCAGTGCCATCAGTTTGTTTACTCACAAAGAAATGTTGATGGCCACAACCTGCAACTTGGGGTAGATGAGTCACACACATCACCTGAGTTGATTCGCCTAACTGGCGCAATAGGCGGCCCACTATGGCGGCGGTTGGCCCACTAATACCTACATCGACTTCATCAAAGATTAGTGCGGGGGTATCCATTTTACGCGCAGTAATGACCTGAATAGCCAATGCGATGCGCGAAAGTTCACCACCTGAAGCAACCTTAGCCAGTGGTTGCAGCGGTTGACCTGGGTTAGTGGTGACACCGAATTCAATTCGAGTAGCACCTTCCGCACTCAGGTGCTCCGGTTCAAACTGGGTTTCAATAGCGAATTTGCCGTGCGGCATAGATAGTTCGCGCATGCTTTCAGTGATCAGCCCGGCCAATTCGTCAGCATAATACTGGCGCTCTTCATGTAAGCGTTTGGCGATAGCCAATGCATGCTGATAGTGAGTATTGACTACATGGCTGAGTTGTTCGTGATCATTTTCTTGTTGTGATAGTTGTTCTTGCTCATCGAGCAATTGCTGATGAAATTGCGGTAGCTCTTCTGGTGCAACATGGTGTTTGCGGGCCAGATTTAATTGGCGAGATAACCGCTGCTCTAGTTCATACAGACGATTCGGATCCATATCAAATTGTTCGGCATAGTGGCGTAATTCATCACTGGCTTCACTGATTTGGATAGAGGCCTCCTCCAGCATATTCAACAGATTATTAAATTGCTCATCCATTCCTGCTAGTTCTGTTAACTGATTCTTGGCTGAGTAAAGTTGGCTGAGGATATTATTCTGTTCGTCATCTGACAGTAACTGCAATGTTTGTTGACTGAGTGACAACAGCTGTCCACTGTTTGCCAGGCGTTTATATTCGATATCAATTTGTTCATATTCCCCAGCTTGTGGGGCAAATGAGTTCAGCTCTTTTAACTGATAGTGTAATAGCTCGTGACGAGCATTACGTTCCAGCGATTGTTGTTGATGCAGTGCCAACGCGCGGCAGCTTTGATGCCAAAGTTGATAAGCTGCTTTCATTTCTGCCAACAGGGTAGACTGGCCTGCGTAGGCATCCAATAATTGCTTTTGATGGTCAGATTTTAGCAACAATTGATGAGCATGCTGGCCGTGAATTTGGATCAAATGTTGGCCCAGTTCCCTCAATTGGGACAAAGGTACTGCTGTTCCGTTAATGAATCCCCTTGAGCGGCCATCAGTGCCAATAGCTCGGCGTAGCAAGCATTCATTACTGTCATCAAGGTGGTTGTTTTCCAACCACTGACGGGCTGATGGAGTATCTGCTAGTGAGAAACGAGCACAAATATCTGCACGAGTTGCCCCTAAACGTACCATGCTGCCGTCTGAACGGCTGCCAAGGCACAGCCCTAATGCATCTATGGCTATGGATTTACCAGCCCCAGTTTCACCAGTAATTGCTGTCATTCCGGGCTGAAAATCAATCTCTAACTCACGTACAATTGCAAAATTACTGATGGTTAATTGGGCCAGCATGGTAAATCTCCTGTACATAAACACATGGCTGTATTTGAATACAGTATAGACTGGTTTTATATACAGTAAAGACCCTGCGGCACTTTTCAGAATAATTTTTTCGACCAACCTAACTTTGTACTTAATGTATTGAAATAGCTGTAGTCCTTAGGGTGAATAAGATTGAGGTGGAAATCACTGCGCCGGATTAAGACTTCTTCAGCCTCCTGAATTGGCAGTGCTATCTGACTGTCACAACTAATTTCCAGGTCACTGGTGATTTGGGAAAACTTAAGGCGAATGGTGCTGCTACTATTAATGACGAGTGGTCGAGCTGTTAGGGTGTGTGGGAACATGGGAACCAAGACGATGGCATCCAGTGTTGGTGTCAATATTGGGCCACCCGCAGAAAGTGAATAAGCGGTTGAACCAGTAGGAGTGGCGATGATCAGGCCATCAGAGCGTTGGGAAAATGCGAAGCGATCATCAATATACACTTCGAATTCGATCATATGGGCTACTTTGCCGGGGTGCAAAACCACCTCATTGATTGCGGTACTGATACGGCTTTGCTGATCTGTTCGTGTGACTTGTGCTTCCAGCAAGAAACGTTGTTCATTGATGTATTCACCTTCCAGTACATCGGAAAGTTGTTGCAGCGCATTATCAGGGTCTAAATCAGTCAAAAAGCCCAGATTGCCTCGGTTGACGCCGATCACTTTGATATCATAACGGGCAAGTACCCGAGCGGCGCCCAGCATATTGCCATCACCGCCGACCACGACAGCTAAATCAGCTGTTTGGCCAATATCAGCCAAACTACCCGTAACGGCGTCGGTTAAATTGAGATCGTTAGCAATCTGTTGTTCAACCATAACGTCATACCCTTTGGTGTTTAACCATCGGTAGAGCATTTCATGGGTGGCAAGTGCGGCCGGGTGGCGTGGGTGACCGACAATACCAATACATTTGAATCTTTTATTATTCATTGCCGTGATTTTCCTCACTGGGGTGTCTTTTACCCCAGATTATGACCGGTTCCCTTGAATCCCCGGTTTTGATCCCCATAATAAGCCAAGTAGCGAGATTAATGCTAAAACGCGGAGATATCCATGAGTAGTAAAGAACAGAAAGCACCAAACGAGCAAGTCTCGGAAGAAATGGAAAATGCAGCAGAGCAGCAAGTGGAAGCGACACAAGAGACGGGTGAAGGTATAGAACCGCGTGTTGCCGAGCTTGAAGTGCAGTTGGCTGCGGCCTTACAACGTGAGCGCGAAAGCTTGCTACGCGCTAAGGCTGAAGTTGAGAATATCCGCCGTCGTACCGAACAGGATGTTGAAAAAGCGCATAAATTTGCGTTGGAAAAATTCTCATCAGAATTATTGCCTGTGATCGACAATCTAGAACGCGCGCTGGATACTGCCGACAAAACCAATGCGGAATTGACTGCGATGATAGAAGGCGTCGAGCTGACCCTAAAATCATTGCTCGATGCCGTAGGTAAATATGGTATTCAAGTTGTCAGCGAGACAAATGTACCGTTTAACCCTGAAGTTCATCAGGCAATGACGATGCTTGAATCTGCTGATCACGAGCCAAACCACGTCATGATGGTGATGCAGAAAGGCTATACGCTGAATGGCCGTTTGTTACGCCCGGCGATGGTCGCGGTATCTAAAGCAAAAGATTAAAGGTGTCCTGATAGGTAAAAGGCACCTTGATGGGTGCCTTTTTTATTTTCTCTTTAGCCAATGACGTATTATTCTGCCGTTGGCAGCTTAGGTTGCCAATCAATTGGTTGCTGACCATGCTGCTGCAATAGTTGGTTAGCGTGTGAAAAGTGTTTACAGCCAAGAAAGCCGCGATGTGCGGAGAGTGGTGATGGGTGTGGAGCTTTCAAAATAAAATGGCGCTGGGTATCAATGATTCGGCCCTTTTTCTGCGCATGTGCTCCCCACAGCATAAAAATTACACCATCACGATGTTCATTCAGCGCTGCAATAACTTTATCGGTAAAGGTTTCCCAGCCGAGGTTGGCGTGAGAGTGTGCATTACCCGCTTCGACTGTCAGCACAGTATTGAGTAGCAATACACCTTGCTCAGCCCAACTTTGTAAAAAACCATGGTTGGGGCGCTGGAAGCCGGGAATGTCAGTGGCCAGCTCTTTGTAGATGTTGACCAAAGAGGGCGGTGCGGGTACGCCGGGCAAGACGGAAAATGATAATCCATGAGCCTGATTAGGGCCGTGGTATGGGTCTTGGCCCAAAATAACGACTTTGACCTGATCCAATTCAGTCAGACGAAAGGCATTAAAGACATCTTTTTGTGGCGGGTAGATGGTTTTGCCAGCACTGCGCTCTGCTGCTACATAGGCCAGCGTATCTTTAAAGTAAGGTTGCTCTTTTTCGTGGCCGATCACATCGTGCCAGCTAAGGGAGGCGGACATAATCACTCTCCTTGGTTTCTCTAATATATTGATATGCGCTAGCTTACCGGTTCAAACCTGTGAGTGAAACTGTTAAACCAGAGTCTGTGATGTGATGATGTTTTTTTGACCTTTGTATGCAAAAAATGTTGAAATTTTACAAAAATAATTGCTGTGAGTCAGATTGATAAAATTGATATAAAACATAAATTTGCCAGTGACGCGATTGCTGTGGAGGTTAAAAGATTGATTTATATCAAAGAAACCTAGCTGCCTGACTGGTATATAGAACAATAAGACAACAATGGTTTTACCAAATAACCAAGATAGTTTTTTCCCCTTGGAATTTATAGCCGTATTACGGAGGCCCCAAATGATTACTGGTATTCAAATTACTAAAGCTAACAATGAAGCCTTGCTGAACTCTTTCTGGCTGTTAGATGATGAAAAATCTGAATTGCGCTGTGTTTGCGCTAAAGCTGGTTACGCAGAAGACCAAATCGTTCCGGCCAGTGAGTTAGGCCAGATCGAATATCGTGAAGTTCCGCTGGAAGTGCAGCCAACTGTACGTGTTGAAGGTGGTCAGCATTTGAACGTAAACGTTCTGCGCCGCGAAACACTGGAAGATGCCGTCAAACATCCAGAGAAATATCCTCAGTTGACGATTCGTGTATCCGGCTATGCCGTACGTTTCAACGCACTGACACCAGAACAACAGCGTGATGTGATTACGCGTACTTTCACTGAAAGTCTGTAATTCTTGTCATAGTAATTAATTTTCAAAACGTTAAATTTGAAAATGTTAAGGGAGCCTCTTCGGCTCCCTTTTTTTGTTCCTGTGATTTATTCGTCGGGAAGTCAGACGGTGATCACCATCTTTAGCTTATATAAATATTATCAAATCTATTTAATAACTCATCCGATGTATCGATAGATAAAGCTATTGGGCCTGACTCAATATCAACAACCCGAAAGTTTTGCTGCCGCGATCATAGCCGGGCGCGAGATCCAGGTGTTGATCCTGAGGTGCGCAATAAGCAGGGGCGACATTGCAACAGCATTTAGCGATGATACCGCTGAATATCCAACGCGTCGAAATACAACAAAAATATCAGCAATTGAATGCCTGGCTTCGAGGTAAAAAACTTGCAGCGGTTTATCAGCAATAGTGTTCAATTTGTTAGTTTTGGGCTGAAATACTTTACTGAGAAATGTAGTTCTGAGGATTTTATCTAGTTGATAAAAAATAAAAAGCCGCTGTTAATAAGCGGCTTTTTTGTCAGAGTATTGAGTTAACTCTTAGTCTCTGGCTTGTCTTTTGGCTTACGGCGCTTACCCACATTTTTAGCGTCGCGATGACGAACTTTAACCTTCGCTTTCTCTTTGCCCGCCTCTTTTAGCTCTTTACGCTTCGCTAAAACTTTTTTAGACGGTTTGCCCGTGCTCTTTTCGCTCGGGGCCCTGCTGGTTGGCCGCAGTTCATCAATCACACGTGGCTTCAGTGGCTCTTTCAGATAACGGCCAATTCTACCCAGCAATAAGTGGTCATGTGCTTCAACCAGTGAAATAGCGACACCTTTGCGCCCTGCACGGCCAGTACGACCAATGCGGTGAAGATAGACGTCAGCAGTAAGTGGCAGATCGAAGTTGAATACATGGCTGATATCGTCAATATCCAAGCCGCGTGAAGCAATATCAGTAGCCACCAGAACATTAACCCGGCCATCACTTAGACGGATAACGGCTTCAGTGCGCTTGGCCTGTACCATTTCGCCCTCAAGGAACCAGGCGTTAATCCCTGCTTCACGTAACCAACTGACCAACTGATGCACTTTTTCACGGGTACGCACGAAAATAATGGATTTCTGCACTTCCGGTTGCTTAAGCAAATGCACCAGCAAGGCCGTTTTGTGTTCAATATCGTCAGCACGGTAATACCATTGCTGAATTTTTTTACGTTCACGGCGTGATGGGTCGGCTTCCAGCTCTACCGGCTCAGTCAGGATACGCTCTGCAAATTCACGAATAGCTTCCCCTTCCAGCGTGGCTGAGAAGAGTAAGGTTTGCTTGCGCCAGCGGGTTTCTGCCGAGATCGTTTCAATATCTTGAGCGAAGCCCATATCGAGCATACGGTCAGCTTCGTCTAGAATCAGGGTTTCTACTGCCCGACAGTCAAAGTTTTCTTCTTTGATGTATTGCAGCAAGCGGCCCGTTGTCGCCACTACAATATCCTGATTCTCACTAAAGACTTCCGCGTGGTTCATATAAGCCACACCACCGGTAATCGTCGCGATATCCAGTTGAGTATGCTTAGCCAGTTCACGGGCTTGATCCGCAACCTGCATGGCTAACTCACGGGTTGGCGTCAGGATCAGAATTCGTGGTGGGCCAGATTTTTTGCGTGGGAAATCCAGCAAATGCTGCAAGGCGGGCAGCAAAAAGGCGGCAGTTTTGCCCGTACCTGTGGGCGCCGAACCCAATACATCACGCCCATCCATAGCGGGGGGAATAGCCGCAGCTTGAATGGCAGTCGGGCGCTCATAGCCTTTGTCGCGCAATGCGTCAATTAGGCGTTCATCGAGATCGAGTTCGGAAAAAGTGGTTACAGTCATGGTCTTCCTCTACTTGGGGCGCCGATTATAGACGGGTTAGCCGAATTCTTCACCTGTTTAAGCGGTAATGATGTCTTTTCCCTTCAATCATATTGTCCTATGCTACGCCAGTTGTAGATTTTGATGACTAATGTGGGCGAGTAATTGAAAAAAAAACTGGCGTTGCGTAGTGGTGGTTTCACGTTTAAACAATTCTTTGTGGCACATGATCGCTGCGCGATGAAAGTGGGCACAGATGGTGTCCTACTGGGTGCTTGGGCACCAGTAGAAAAAGCGCGCAAAGTGCTGGATATTGGCTGCGGCAGTGGACTTATTGCTTTGATGATAGCCCAGCGCTCGGCATCTGAGGTCATGATTGACGGTGTAGAGCTGGAATCTGAGGCGGCACAGCAAGCCAACAACAACGCGGCGCAATCGCCGTGGGCGGATCGGGTTCGTATTTATGAGCAAGATGTACACCAGTTTGCTGAAAACCATCTTCATCAATATGACCTGATTGTCAGTAATCCACCTTATTTTGCTCCAGCAGTTGCTTGTCGCGATGAAGCTAGAGATACCGCACGTTACACCGGATCCTTAACTCACGATGCTTTGTTAAATTGCGCTGAGAAGCTTATCACAGAGGAGGGGCTATTTTGTGTGGTTTTGCCCCACGATTTAGGTGTCGAGCTCAGCCGTCTTGCAGTACAACAAAATTGGTTTATCCGTTGCCAAGTTGATATCAGAGATCGTCCCGGTAAACCATTACATCGCATGTTGCTGATGTTATCACTTCAATCCGGCGAAACTGAATTCCAGCAATTGGATTTGCGTCAATCGGAAGGTGTGTATTCACCGGAGTTTTGCACGTTAATCAGTGAGTTTTATCTAAAATATTAGCAAGTTGCCAAAACCGTGGAAATGGTGCTGGAGGGCGCGATATTCTATATTCGCAAAAAATATTGCGCCCTTAAATGTATTACGGATGGAGAATAGTGGGTTTTGGATTGTCAATTTGATCAGGATAATCAAGAGTATAGTGCAACCCTCTGCTCTCTTTTCGTTCCATGGCGCAACGCACAATTAACTCGGCAACTTGTACCAGATTGCGTAATTCCAGTAAGTTATTCGAGATACGGAAATTGGCATAATATTCATCAATTTCCTGCTGCAATGTATTAATCCGGCGCAGGGCACGTTCTAAGCGTTTGGTCGTCCGAACAATGCCGACGTAGTCCCACATAAATAAGCGTAATTCATGCCAGTTATGTTGAATGACAACGCGTTCATCGGAGTTATCAACACGACTTTCATCCCAATCAGGTAAATGCGGGGCCAGCTTAGCTGTCGGCAGACGCAAAAGAATATCCTCAGCAGCTGACCAACCATAGACAAGGCATTCTAGTAATGAATTGGATGCCATACGGTTAGCGCCATGTAAGCCGGTATAACTGACTTCGCCAATCGCGTATAACCCATCCAAATCCGTGCGCCCGTGTTGATCGACCATCACACCGCCGCAGGTATAATGTGCGGCTGGGACGATTGGAATGGCTTCTTTGGTTAGATCGATCCCCAAAGACAGCAGTTTTTCGTAAATCATCGGGAAATGTTGCATGACGAAATCAGTGGGTTTATGGCTGATATCGAGGTACATACAATCAGCACCAAGGCGTTTCATTTCGTGGTCAATGGCGCGCGCGACGATATCGCGTGGTGCGAGTTCACCTCGTGCGTCAAAATCGAGCATGAAACGGCTACCATCAGGGCGTTTAAGGTAAGCGCCCTCACCGCGCAAGGCTTCGGTCAGTAAAAAGTTGCGAGCTTGCGGGTGGAACAGGCAAGTAGGATGGAATTGGTTAAATTCCAGATTAGCGACCCGACAACCGGCACGCCATGCCATGGCAATTCCATCACCAGAGGAAATATCCGGATTGGTGGTGTATTGATAAACTTTAGCGGCACCGCCTGTTGCTAACACAACGGCCTTGGCCCGAAAAGTTTCAACTTTCTCTAGCTCGCGGTTCCAGATATAAGCGCCAACGACGCGTTTCGTCCCCGCCAGACCAATTTTATTGGACGTGATAAGATCGACTGCATTGCAGCGCTCTTTAACTAAAATATTCGGATGGGTGCTTGCTTTGCCTACCAGGGTGGTCTCTACTTCTTTGCCTGTAGCATCCGCAGTATGTAATATACGCCGATGGCTGTGGCCGCCCTCACGGGTAAGGTGATAACGTTCTTCGCCGCTGGCATTGGTCTCGGTATCAAAAAGGACACCTTGATCAATCAGCCATTGCACACAAGAACGTGCATTGCTGGCGATAAACTCGACAGCTTCTTTGTCGCAAAGCCCCGCGCCAGCAATTAGAGTGTCATCAACGTGTGAACTGATGCTGTCAGTTTCATCAAAAACGGCAGCAATACCCCCCTGAGCATAAAAAGTGGCGCCTTCATTAAGTGGCCCTTTGCTCAGAACAGTGACTTTACAATATGGTGCAAGACGCAAAGCCAATGACAAACCGGCAGCGCCACTCCCGATGATCAATACATCGCTAACGTGTTCAGATGATGATGGCATATCGTATGATGTGTGCAGAAGAAGAGTGAAATTCATGTTAGCCTATCTGCCAGAGCAAAAGCTATGGCTATAAGATGTCTAAAGAATATTCAGACAAATAATCTGGCATCATGGAACTTTGCAAACTTTATAAACTCCAAGCGTGTGCTTGCTCAGGAAAATAAATATATGGCTGGCAGTACTCTTTTTAGCGTGGGGATAGATTTCGGGAGAGTTCACCTCGGATGAGCGAGCAGTTAACGGATCAAATGCTGGTTGAACGGGTCCAGAAAGGCGATCAGCAATCGTTCAATTTACTGGTAATTCGATACCAGCATAAGGTTGCGAGCCTCGTATCCCGCTATGTACCTCAGGGTGATGTTCCTGATGTAGTTCAAGAATCTTTTATTAAGGCCTATCGCGCCCTAGAGTCGTTCCGTGGCGACAGTGCCTTTTATACTTGGCTTTACCGTATCGCTGTTAATACAGCAAAAAACTATTTAGTCGCTCAGGGGCGGCGCCCACCATCCAGTGATGTAGATGCAAATGATGCTGAAAATTACGAAAATGCGGGTGCATTGAAAGAAATATCGAACCCTGAGAACTTAATGTTGTCTGAAGAATTGAGGCAGATAGTTTTTAAAACCATAGAGTCACTTCCTGAAGATCTCCGGATGGCGATTACACTCAGGGAGTTAGATGGTCTAAGCTATGAAGAGATAGCCGTCATTATGGACTGTCCGGTAGGTACTGTTCGTTCCCGTATCTTCCGTGCCAGAGAGGCTATCGATAATAAAGTTCAGCCGCTGATTCAGCGATAAGCGGACACACAAAGGGTATTTGCATGCAGAAAGAAAAGCTTTCCGCTCTGATGGACGGAGAAACTCTTGATAGTGAGCTGATGGGTTCTTTATCGAAAGATAAAGCATTACAGCAAAGCTGGCAGAGCTATCATTTAATCCGTGATACCCTGCGGGGGGACGTTGGTGAAGCCTTGCATCTGGATATCGCCAGTCGTGTCGCAGAGGCGCTCAAAAATGAGCCAGCTCGTTTTGTTCCTATTGCTGTACCTGAATCTCAGCCGCAACCACATGTTTGGCAAAAAATGCCTTTCTGGCAAAAAGTTCGCCCATGGGCCAGCCAAATTACCCAAGTTGGGGTTGCTGCGTGTGTTTCTCTCGCCGTTATTGTTGGCGTTCAGCAATATAACCAACCAGCATCTGGTAATTTACAGCCAGAAGCACCTGCTTTTAATACGTTACCGATGATGGGTAAAGCTTCACCGGTCAGTTTTGGTGTGCCAGCTGATGGTTCTTTTGGGACAACTCAACAGCATCAGGTTCAAGAGCAACGTCGTCGCGTGAATATGATGACGCAGTTGCAAGATTTTGAATTACAACGCCGTTTACCACAAACTGAGTTGTCGCAGGTGCCTTCAGCATCAACACAAGCCGCTATTCAGGTCCCTGGAACTCAGTCCTTAGGAATGCAGCAGCAGTAATGAAGCAATTTTGGTTTTCCGTCTGTTTAATGGCGGGCAGCCTGTTCATGCCAGCAATTGCTTCGGCGGATACTGCGCCGATAGCAATGCTGCAGGGTATGAGCGCTGCCAGTCAATCGCTCAATTATGAGCTATCGTACATAAATGTTAACAAACAAGGGATTGATTCTCTTCGCTATCGCCATGCCATCTTGGATAAAAAAACGTTAGCGCAATTGCTGCGTATGGATGGCCCTCGTACTGAGATCATACAACGTGGTGATGAAATAAGTTATTTCGAGCCAGGATTTGACTCTTTTACGTTGAGTGGTGAGCATATTGTTGATGCTTTGCCTTCTGTGGTATTCCCCGATTTTGAAAAACTATCAAAACATTATAACTATATTGCACTCGGTCGTGCTCGTGTAGCTGATAGACCATGCCAGGTTATCAGAGTAGTCGCCCGTGACAGTACGAGATACAGTTATATTATTTGGATGGATGAGACAACAAAACTTCCTATGCGGATAGATTTGTTAGATCGCGATGGTGAAACACTCGAGCAGTTCCGGGTGATTTCTTTTGCTGTCGGCGAGCCTATTCAGGAAATTCTGCGGGGAGTATTAAAACTATCCTTACCGCCATTGCTTGCTTTACCAGCAAAAACCAAGGTGGATTTTAGTTGGGTTCCGCGTTGGTTACCTGAGGGGGTGACTGAGGTTTCTCATAGTCGCCGTACATTACCTAATATGGATACGCCAACTGAATCACGACTCTATTCTGATGGTCTTTTTAGTTTTTCGGTGAATGTGAACCCAGCGGGTAAAGATGCGCTTTCCGAACAGTCACTGCGCCAAGGGCGTCGTACTGTCCATTCTGAAACTCGTAATAATGTAGAAATCACCGTAGTCGGTGAGTTACCTCCATCAACGGCAAAACGTATTGCCGATAGTGTGGTTTTGGAGTCGGCTAAATGATGAAAGAATGGGCAACAGTTATCTCATGGGAAAATGGGGTGGCACTTTTACGTTGCGAACCGCATTCGGGGTGTGGGAGCTGTAATGCACGTTCAGGATGTGGCAGTCATTTATTGAATGAATTGGGGCCAGAATCTGAACATCAATTAAAAATAGCGATTTCACAACCACTCGAACCTGGGCAAAAAGTTGAGGTTGGAATCAGTGAAGGTAGCTTATTGCGTTCTGCTGCTTTGGTTTATTTGACCCCATTAGTTGGTTTAATAATGGGGGGGGCTTTGTTTCAAAATTTATTTGTCACCGATGCTTTTACAGCGTTTGGTGCTATTTTAGGTGCGGGTTTAGGCTTTTTATTGGCCCGAGCTGTAGCTATTAATATTGAAAGAAAAAGTGATTATCAACCTACTGTCTTGCAAATTGGTTTACCGCCAGCAGTTATGCGTATTCAACAAGAGTAATTCTTCGCTACCTATTAGCCATAATAGGCGGGTATTCTGTTTTGTATCATATGCTCCAGTAAGGCAATAAAAAGATCAGCACTGATAACTGATGAATAATCTATCGAAAATAGTATATTACCTTTCGCATCAAATAATCTTATCTTATCATGATGCGCTTCACGTAAGGTTTCGATGCGCAATATATCCTCAATATTAATTGTACCTTTTTTTGTCACTAATGAGTGTGCGCTGAGTGACAGGGGGATCGTATCCATCTGAATTCTTTTCATTTTACTGACATTAAATAGGAGTGATTTTGACCAAAAATCATTTCCTCGCACTATATCAAATGCGATTGTTTTACCTCGCGATAATGCGTTTAAGCTTATTAATCCGACTTGCATAACTTGTTGATGAATTATCGTGTTTATGAGTGGATATGCATTGGTTATATTATTAAAGATAATATTCCAAGGTTTGTTTTTTGTTGTGCGGAATGCCATGGCATTAATTCTACCATTAGGATTTATTCCTGTGTGATATTTATAAATATTTTCTATTTTATTAAATGAGATAAAATAAATATTTCCATCATTATGATTAAAAACACGAATACCTTTTTCATAAAGAAAATAGGTAAATATGGGGCTTTCGTATAAACGCGAATAAATTAATAGACTTAATGATATACCGGCAATAGCAACGCATAGTATTGAAAGGATTGAAGGTGTTGAAAAGATAGATGTAGCCATTGATAAGCTAATTACTACAAAACTCAATCCTAATATAAATACTATTATGCCAATAGTTAATGTTGAGTTTTTATTTTTCAACTCATGGCGGCTAAGTATTTTTCCTTCGTCGATCATAATATACTCCATCCGGCCGCTGAGAAGATATTTCACTCGGTTATTATTGAATTACATTAATACTTTAGGCTCTTTATCAAGAGGGTAAATGAGCATTTTCCTAAAGTGTTTTGATGAAGATTTATGGAATA
Source organism: Yersinia sp. Marseille-Q5920 (assembly GCF_946902935.1). Lineage (NCBI taxonomy): Bacteria > Pseudomonadati > Pseudomonadota > Gammaproteobacteria > Enterobacterales > Yersiniaceae > Yersinia > Yersinia sp. Marseille-Q5920. The sequence goes on from NZ_CAMPQA010000015.1 coordinate 63,686, forward strand.
GAAGGGGGATGAGTCGTTGAGTCAGGATGGCATCTTGACGATAACTGCCCATTGAGAGGTGCAGATACATTTTAACAGCATAAATGAGATAACAAGCTAAGTGTGATGCCTTTCACGAGGCTGACTTACAGTGTAAGATGCGTGCATATTTATGTGGGTAGTTTTGGGTTTGAGTCCATCGCTGTGTCCACCAATAATTAATTAAAGACAACGACTAGAGAAAAATTCATATAAATGAAGCACATAAGAAACTTTTCTATTATTGCCCATATTGACCACGGTAAATCGACACTGTCGGATCGTATTATTCAGATTTGTGGCGGTTTATCTGAGCGAGAAATGGCCGCTCAAGTGCTGGATTCTATGGATCTGGAGCGCGAGCGTGGCATTACCATCAAGGCACAAAGTGTGACACTTGATTACCACGCAAAAGATGGTCAAACCTATCAACTCAACTTTATCGATACTCCCGGTCACGTTGACTTCTCTTATGAAGTTTCCCGCTCATTGGCGGCTTGTGAAGGGGCTTTATTGGTGGTTGATGCAGGGCAGGGCGTTGAAGCACAAACGCTGGCAAACTGCTATACGGCGATGGAAATGAATCTGGAAGTTGTTCCAGTTCTGAATAAAATCGACTTACCTGCGGCGGATCCAGAGCGTGTTGCTGAAGAGATTGAAGACATTGTCGGCATTGATGCGACTGATGCAGTGCGTTGCTCAGCAAAAACTGGCGTAGGTGTTCCTGATATTCTTGAGCGACTGGTGCGTGATATTCCGCCGCCTCAGGGCGATCCTGATGGCCCATTACAGGCACTGATTATTGACTCCTGGTTTGATAACTATCTGGGCGTCGTATCATTAATCCGTATCAAGAATGGTTCGTTGCGTAAAGGCGATAAAGTTAAAGTTATGAGTACCGGGCAGAGCTACAACGCTGAACGCTTGGGTATCTTTACACCAAAACGTGTTGATCGTGACGTACTAAACTGCGGTGAAGTAGGTTGGCTGGTCTGTGCGATAAAAGATATTTTGGGCGCACCGGTCGGCGATACACTGACATTGGCTCGTAACCCAGCTGAAAAATCATTACCTGGTTTTAAGAAAGTCAAACCACAGGTTTATGCGGGTCTGTTCCCGATTAGCTCCGATGACTATGAAGCTTTCCGTGATGCATTAGGCAAGCTGAGTCTTAATGACGCCTCTTTGTTCTATGAGCCAGAAAGTTCTACAGCACTGGGCTTTGGTTTCCGCTGTGGTTTCCTGGGCTTACTGCATATGGAAATCATTCAGGAACGTTTGGAGCGTGAGTACGATCTGGAGCTTATCACCACAGCACCAACGGTGGTGTATGAAGTGATTACAACGGCTCAGGAAACGGTTTATGTCGATAGCCCTTCCAAGCTGCCAGCCTTGAATAACATTGAGGAATTGCGCGAACCTATTGCTGAATGCCATATGCTGTTGCCACAGGAATACCTAGGTAACGTCATTACATTGTGTATTGAAAAACGCGGCATGCAGACCAACATGGTTTACCACGGCAATCAAGTGGCGCTGACATATGAAATTCCGATGGCTGAAGTGGTGCTCGATTTCTTTGATCGCCTGAAATCTACATCTCGTGGTTATGCATCATTAGATTACAATTTTAAACGTTTCCAGCCTTCCGACATGGTGCGTGTTGATGTATTAATCAACAATGAGCGAGTTGATGCGCTGGCGCTCATTACTCACCGTGACAATGCGCAGTACCGCGGCCGTGATCTGGTTGAGAAAATGAAGGAACTGATTCCACGTCAGCAATTTGATATTGCGATTCAGGCGGCTATCGGCAACCACATCATTGCTCGCTCGACGGTGAAACAGTTACGGAAAAACGTATTGGCGAAGTGTTATGGCGGCGATGTTAGTCGTAAGAAGAAACTTCTGCAGAAACAGAAAGATGGTAAAAAACGTATGAAGCAGGTCGGTAACGTTGAATTACCGCAAGAAGCTTTCCTGGCTATTCTGCATGTCGGAAAAGACAGTAAATAAGGAGTTTTGATGGCTAACATGTTTGCCTTGATTTTAGCGATAGCAACGTTGGTGACTGGAGTTATCTGGTGCTTCGAGCGGTTTAAATGGGGGCCAGCCCGTCAGGCAAAAGTTGCGGCTGTTAACGCCCAAACTGCGGCTATCAAGGCGCAAACCGGGAGTGCGGTAGATAACAAGACTCTCGCGCCAGCTGCAAGACAGCCTGGTTGGATTGAGACTTGTGCTTCAGTCTTCCCGGTGTTAGCTCTGGTATTTATCGTGCGCTCGTTTATTTACGAGCCTTTCCAGATCCCATCTGGCTCGATGATGCCCACATTATTGATCGGTGACTTCATTCTGGTAGAGAAGTTTGCTTACGGAGTTAAAGATCCTATTACGCAAACTACGCTGATCCCTACCGGGCATCCGAAGCGCGGTGATGTCGCCGTGTTTAAATATCCGCTAGACCCTCGTTTGGACTATATCAAGCGAGTGGTGGGTTTGCCGGGTGACCGGGTAAGTTACAATCCAATCAGTAAAGAAGTGACGGTTCAACCTGCTTGTAATACAGGGATTTCTTGTGACAGTGCATTGCCGATTACTTACAGTGCATCAGAACCAAGTGATTTCGTACAGACATTCCGTTATAGCGGTAATGGTGAGGCCTCTGCTGGTTTCTTCCAAATTCCGTTAAATCAGGCAGTGCCAGATGGTGGAGTTCGTCTGCGTGAGCGGACCGAAACCCTCGGCCCAGTTGCTCATCAGATCCTCACGGTGCCGGGCCGGCAAGAACAGGTTGGGGCTTATTATCAGCAACCTAATCAGCCGTTAGGCGTGTGGGTTGTGCCGGAAGGTCACTACTTTATGATGGGTGATAACCGGGATAATAGTGCCGATAGCCGCTATTGGGGTTTTGTGCCAGAACGTAATCTGGTAGGTAAAGCCACGGCTATTTGGATGAGTTTTGAAAAGCAAGAAGGTGAATGGCCAACGGGTGTGCGTTTAAGTCGTATTGGTGGAATACATTAATCTATATTGAGTCATTGAAGTGACGGCGGGGGATAAACACGCTGTCACTTCAAGTTCGCAGGGCATTTAAACGCAGCATTATATTTCCACTCGTTGTAGAATAACCTTTCGAGCGATAACAGTTGGCTCTTTTATGGGAGCCACTGCAAACGAAACAGTTTTGTTTTGGTAATATTGGCTGATCAGACCTGTTCCGTATGCTGTAGTTTTTGACGCATTCTTGATCTATTGGTAACTCATGAACCCCATCGTAATAAATAGGCTACAGCGGAAGCTGGGCTACACTTTTCAACAGCAGGAGCTCTTGCTGCAAGCACTGACTCATCGTAGCGCCAGTAGCAAACATAATGAACGCTTGGAGTTCCTGGGTGACTCTATATTAAGTTTCGTTATTGCCAATGAGCTATACCACCGTTTTCCCCGTGTTGATGAAGGGGATATGAGTCGGATGCGAGCGACATTGGTCAGAGGCAATACGCTAGCCGAAATGGCCCGTGAGTTTGACCTTGGTGAATGTTTGCGCCTTGGGCCGGGTGAATTGAAAAGTGGTGGTTTCCGCCGTGAATCAATTTTGGCAGATACAGTCGAAGCTTTAATCGGCGGTATATTCTTAGACAGCGATATTCATACGATTGGACGGCTGATTCTCGACTGGTATCGCAGTCGGTTAGACGAAATCAGCCCAGGTGATAAGCAGAAAGACCCCAAAACGCGTTTGCAAGAATACTTGCAGGGCCGTCATCTGCCATTACCCTCTTATCTGGTTGTGCAGGTTCGCGGTGAAGCACATGACCAGGAATTTACTATCCACTGCCAGGTGAGTGGCTTGAATGAACCGGTAATAGGCACCGGCTCAAGTCGCCGTAAAGCTGAGCAGGCGGCAGCGGAAGCAGCGCTGATAAAGTTGGAGCTTGAATGAGCGAAGTAGAAAAAACGTATTGTGGTTTTATTGCAATTGTAGGTCGCCCAAATGTGGGTAAATCTACCTTGCTGAATGAATTGCTGGGGCAGAAAATTTCCATCACTTCACGTAAACCACAAACCACACGCCACCGTATTATGGGGATCCATACTGAAGGGCCTTACCAGGCTATTTATGTTGATACCCCAGGGCTGCATATTGAAGAAAAACGTGCGATTAACCGTTTAATGAATCGTGCGGCAAGCAGCTCTCTCGGTGACGTGGAATTAGTGATTTTTGTGGTTGAAGGCACTAACTGGACTGCCGACGATGAAATGGTGGTGAATAAACTGCGCAGTTTGCAGTGTCCAGTATTATTAGCCATTAACAAAGTCGATAACGTTACTGATAAAACAAAGCTGTTACCGCATATCCAGTTCTTAAGCCAGCAGATGAATTTCCTGGACGTTGTTCCGATCTCTGCGGAGAAAGGGATGAATGTGGACACCATCGCCAGTATTGTGCGCAAGCATATGCCAGAAGCGGTGCATCACTTCCCGGAAGATTACATCACTGACCGTTCCCAGCGTTTTATGGCGTCGGAAATCATTCGTGAAAAGCTGATGCGCTTCTTGGGCGAGGAATTACCTTACTCGGTGACAGTTGAAATTGAACAGTTTGTACCAAATGAACGCGGTGGCTATAACATCCATGGGCTGATTTTGGTCGAGCGCGAAGGCCAGAAGAAAATGGTCATCGGTAATAAAGGTTCAAAAATCAAGACTATCGGTATCGAAGCCCGCCAGGACATGGAACAAATGTTCGAAGCTAAAGTGCATCTTGAGCTGTGGGTGAAAGTGAAATCAGGCTGGGCAGATGACGAACGTGCATTGCGCAGCTTAGGCTATACCGACGACCTGAAATAAGCTCGCCGATGGAAGGTTGGCAACGCGCATTTGTCCTGCATGGGCGACCTTACAGTGAAACCAGTTTAATGCTGGATTTATTCACTGAGGGGGAGGGCCGCATGAGGGTGTTGGCAAAAGGTGCGCGAAGTCGCCGTTCCAATCTAAAAGGCTGCTTGCAGCCTTTTACGCCATTACTGGTTCGTTGGACTGGGCGTGGTGAAGTTAAAACGTTGCGTAGTGCCGAGCCGGTTTCACTGGCTCTCCCATTGACTGGCTCAATGTTGTACAGCGGCCTATATGTCAACGAGCTGCTCGCGCGCGTCCTCGAACACCAAACCAATTACTCCGCTCTATTCTTCGACTATCTGCATTGTTTACAATCATTGGCTGGTAGCGATGGTTCCCCTGAATATGCTTTGCGCCAGTTTGAATTGGCGATATTGGCTCATCTTGGCTATGGCGTTGATTTCCTTCATTGCGCGGGGAGTGGCCAGCCGGTGTCTGATACCATGACTTACCGCTACCGCGAGGAAAAAGGATTTATTGCCAGTTTGGTGGTTGATCACTACAGCTTTACTGGCCGCCAATTATTGGCTCTGGCTAACCGTGAGTTTCCTGATGCTGATACGTTGCGTGCAGCCAAGCGTTTTACCCGCATTGCTCTGAAACCTTACTTGGGGGGGAAGCCCTTAAAAAGCCGCGAACTGTTCCGCCAATTTGTGATTAAACCGCCAGCAGAACCCTTGCCCTAGTACCTGCAACCCATTGTTTACATTGCGGTTCACCAACTTTCCTTTACTGTGCCTATCCGCTGCCCACTGACTCGGTGTAAACTGCCAGACACTTACGCGTTTATTGGCAAGCATTCTTGCATGCCTATTAATCTATCAAAGATGCATCCATACCTGGAGGGCTGTCATGGCTGATTTGTTGCTGGGCGTTAATATTGATCACATTGCGACATTACGAAATGCACGTGGGACCATTTACCCCGATCCTGTTCAGGCCGCTTTTATTGCAGAACAAGCCGGCGCTGACGGTATTACCGTCCATTTACGCGAAGATCGCCGCCATATCACGGATCGTGACGTACGCATTCTGCGCCAAACCATCCAAACTCGCATGAATCTGGAAATGGCTGTCACCGATGAAATGGTGGGTATTGCTTGTGAGATAAGCCCACACTTTTGCTGTTTGGTACCGGAAAAACGGCAGGAAGTCACTACTGAGGGTGGGCTGGATGTTGCAGGTCAAATTGATAAAATGACTGTCGCGGTGAGACGGCTTGCTGAGGCAGGTATTCTGGTTTCACTGTTTATCGATGCTGATATGCGCCAAATTGATGCCGCTGTGACTGTCGGGGCACCTTACATTGAGATTCATACTGGCGCTTATGCTGATGCTTCTTCAGATTTAGCTCGTCAGGCTGAATTAATGCGGATCGCCAAAGCGGCGACCTATGCTGCCAGCAAAGGGCTGAAAGTTAACGCGGGTCACGGCCTGACTTATCATAATGTCCAACCCATTGCCGCCTTACCAGAGATGCATGAGCTAAATATTGGTCATGCAATCATTGGTCAGGCCGTTATGTCGGGGCTTGCTGCTGCTGTTACCGATATGAAAGTATTGATGCGAGAAGCTCGTCGGTAATGGCTATTATTGGGTTAGGTACTGATATTGTTGAGATTTCTAGGATAGAAGCCGTGGTTGAACGCAGTGGTGATAAGCTGGCACGGCGTATTCTCAGCCCATCGGAATGGCAACATTATCAGCAGCACCAACAGCCAATCCGTTTTTTGGCCAAACGTTTTGCCGTTAAAGAAGCTGCCGCTAAAGCATTCGGCACCGGTATCCGTAATGGTTTGGCATTTAACCAGTTCGAAGTGGTTAACGATGCATTGGGCAAACCAACGCTACGTTTACATCAACGAGCGGCAGAGTTGGCGGCCGAACTCGGAGTCAAATCTTTGCATGTAACCTTGGCAGATGAACGGCGTTATGCCTGCGCCACTGTGATTATCGAAAGCTAAAACTCGTTATTGCCATCAAGACGCAGTGAACGGGAATGGAAGGGCGAGTATGAAAATACCGCCCTTTTTTGTCTTTATTTTATCTAATTGTAAGTTCTCACTCCCATACCTCTTTCCAATTCTCCGTCTGAAATTTGTGCTCGTTGTACATCGCCGCCGGACGAAAACTCACCGAAATAAATCTTAATTTTGCGATCAGCCCAACAAGTTGGTTAACCAATACTTCATTTGGTCGCCCAATTGATGGTACTTGTAATACCAAATTATTGGGCGTCACAGACAGTTTGTTCATGCGAGTACAAAATTAAAACAGAAATAGCAGTATGACAGCGATTTTCGATCAACAAAAAATCACTAGGATTGGTCTGACCAATATAAGAGTAGTGATACTAGAAAAAATTTGATGTTTCATAACTGGGGAAAATAAAAGATGGAATGGATTAATATCCTATGGGTGGTATTGGGCATTGGCTTAATGCTAGTGCTGAATATACGCTATCAGATTAACTCAATGATTGCCTTGCTGTTAGCGGCTCTGTTAGTGGGCACTCTCGCCGGTATGGATCTGCTCAAACTTCTGCATACCATTAAAGCGGGGTTTGGTGGGACGCTCGGTGAACTGGCAATAATTGTCGTATTTGGTGCTGTGATCGGCAAGTTGATGGTCGATTCCGGCGCTGCTCATCAGATAGCTCAAACACTCTTACGCCAATTTGGGCTTAAGTATGTCGAGTTTGCGGTCATCATCATTGGCCTGATCTTTGGTTTGGCGATGTTCTATGAGGTTGCCTTTATTATTTTGGCACCATTGATCATTGCTATTGCCGTTGAAGCCAAGATCCCATTCCTCAAACTGGCGATCCCGGCAGTAGCTGCCGCGACCACTGCGCATTCCCTTTTCCCACCACAGCCAGGGCCAGTTGCACTGGTTAGTGCCTATGGTGCTGATATGGGGATGGTTTATATCTATGGGGTTTTGGTTGCCATCCCTTCTGTTATTTGTGCGGGTCTGATTTTGCCGAAGTTTCTCGGTAATTTGGAACGACCAATTCCAACTTTCCTGAAAGCAGAAAATCCGCTTGATGAAAACAACCTGCCGTCGTTCAGCACCTCGATTCTGGTGCCGTTAATCCCTGCTTTCATTATGATTTTTACCACCATTGCCAATATCTGGCTGGTGAAAGGGACGACGTCGTACACCATCCTTAACTTCTTGGGTTCATCACCCATTGCCATGTTTATCGCCATGCTGGTTGCTTTTGTACTGTTTGGCACCGGGCGCGGTCATAAAATGGAATGGGTCATGCACTCATTTGAAGGGGCGGTGAAAGGCATAGCCATGGTCATCTTGATCATTGGTGCGGGCGGGGCGCTAAAGCAGGTCATCATTGATACTGGCATTGGCGATACCATTGGTATGTTGATGTCAGCTGGTGGGGTGTCACCTTACATCATGGCCTGGCTGATTACCGTGCTTATCCGCCTGTCAACCGGGCAGGGTGTGGTGTCGGCAATGACTGCCGCAGGTATTATTGGTGCCGCAGTTATGGACCCAGTAACACATACGATTACCTCTGTCGATCCGGCACTGTTGGTACTGGCAACGGCGGCAGGTTCTAATACTTTCACTCATATTAATGATGCTTCATTCTGGCTGTTCAAAGGGTATTTTGATCTGTCGATTAAAGACACACTGAAGACTTGGGGCTTGCTAGAGTTAACTAACTCAGTGGTGGGCTTGGCGATGGTGTTGCTGATCAGTTTGTTTATTTAATGTAGTGTTGAGTTGAGTTGAGTTGAGTTGATTTTATTATCAGTGCTTCTGTGGAGGCACTGATAATTGACCTCACAGGAAAGTCATAGAAATTAGAGACGATCGGCGTGATGCAATTGGACAAACTTGTCCCACAGCTGCTCGTTAGTTTCTACCCAAGCGGGATCGATAGAAATTGTATTATCAATAGGGCAGACCAACTGACAAGTTGGGGTTTCGTAATGACCGACGCATTCTGTACAGCGCATCGGGTCAATTTGATAAATTTCTGCACCCATGGAAATTGCCTCGTTAGGGCATTCCGGCTCGCACATGTCGCAATTAATACATTTACGAGTGATCAACAGGGCCATGGTTCCTCTTACCTTAGGTCGGGTGTTCTTAACAGCGGTGGATTATACCCCTCTGGTATCCTTAGACCAGTTTTTTCACCAGCGCCGCACTGTACTTAATATGCTCCTGAGCACTTTCAAGGTCTTGCTGGATCATCGCCATAAATAGCAAGTCAGTCAGCGCGTATTGGGCAGTGCTCGACGAAATGGCTGCGCTGCGAATGGCTGGCTCTTCCGAAATAGTATACAAACAATGGTCAGCCCGCTGCTGCAAGCTATTTGGGGTAAAACTGGTCAGCGCCAACACCTTAGCACCGCAGCGTTGTGCTTCTTCTGCTGCCAAATTAAGCTCACGACGCTCTCCGCTAAAGGAGATCGCCAGCAGTAAGTCTTGGCTATCCAAGGTCTGTACCGCCGCCAGTTGTGCATGCATATCCGTTTCAGACACCGCCATAACGCCTATTTTCAATAGTTTATGTGCAAAATCTTTCGCCACTAAGCCCGATGCCCCCAAACCGGTCAAAATAATCCTTCGCGCCGCCCGTAGCATCGCCAGTGCTTCTGCTAAGCGTTGTTCGCTATTGATATCCAAAGTCGCTCGTAGTGCGGCAACTTTTTCAGCCAATAACTTTTCGCCCACTGTTTTTAAACTGTCGGTACTCAAAATTTGGTTGTGGAGAGTGACCGCCTGCTCAGGAGTGGCCACAATCTCACTCAATGCTTGTTTCAGTGCCGGGAAGCCTTTATAACCTAATTTTTGGGCAAATTTGACCACCGCAGATTGGCTAACGCCAGTTTGTTGTGCCAGTTTTTGTGAGCTGAGGTGGCGTGCCAGTTCGGGGTTAGTCAGCAGGAAATCGGCTAACTTACGATCATTTTGTGCCAGCGTTGGATAGAGCTGACGAATGCGAAGAAGACTACTCATAAATCAGTTCCTGAATATGGGAGGTTATTCTGCCAAGTTGGTTAATAATACCCATAAAAAATAAAATCAAAGGCCAAGTGCTGGAGCATAACATCTTTTTTTTGTAAGAGTCCGGTGAATAGGTCAAGAAATCATCCATTTTTATCCAGATTCAATGACATTAAATCACTACGAATAGACAGCCCAATAAGGAAATTTAATTTACAGTTAGCTGTTGTGGTGCTGGTTGAATATTAAATTCTCTTTATAGATTAGTAATAAACGGGTTTAATCAATTGCAACTCAACAGCAAGGCTTATAGCATGCTTGGCATTTGTTACTCCTAGTTTTCTAACCGCTCTCCCCATATGGTGTTTTACTGTGGTGGGTTGTATTCCTAAAATAAGAGCTATTTCTTGATAGGATTTACCAACACTTGCCCAATAAATAATCTCATTTTCACGCTTTGAAAAAATTTCGTTTTTATTCATTTTATAAAAATAATTAGTGCTATTAACATCGTTATAAAGTGAGGTCAGTTCTTCATGAGTATTCATTAATAGCAACTGGATATTACCTTTTTCCTGATCGAACTCTTTTTCCACATCGACATCTTTGCCTATCATCAGAGAAAGAACGACTAAGTTTGAGTTTTGATCGTGTAGGACAAAGGTATATCCATTAATAAAATCATGCTGCTTAGCCAAATCAAATAATTTGGGTGACTTTAATATAATATTTTCATCCCAAGAAAAAGGTGTAACCCGATGTGCTGCAGTAAGAAGAACCGGATCTATAAACTGAAAGTTATTCTGTATATAAAAATCAACCCATTTATCTCTATTGGAAATAGCCGTAAAATCACAAGGATTTCTCTTGTTCATGATTGCATATGCATATTTGATATTATTGTATTTTTCGAGTTTTCGTTCAAGTTGTTTCTTTATGCTAGAATTAATTAATTTGTTTTTGAAAAATAATTTATTCAAGGTCCATCTCCTTAATAAAATATATTTTTATTAAGAGATAGTATACCAAGTGGATTTATCTGTAAATAACCTATTGCTTGATGATTTATAGTAATAAATATTAAAAACATATTTGCCATAATAATGCTTTTTAATATGCATGTATTTCATATGGAAAGTGAGTTTATAATTTTTCTAATAATAAAGTATTTATATTAATTAAAAATAACGTTACATTTTAAAGTACAGTCCTAGATTGTACCTTAGTACCATTACTATCGTTTATCTATATGCGTATAATACTCACAATAGGTTGATGGAGATATTTGGCATCAAAATTTTGGTGGCGATTTTTTATTATTAACTGTCTGTTAAATTAACTTTTGTGTATGGGGGTTATATTGAAAGGGGGTTTTATGATCAAAAAAATATCAGATTGGCATCCTGCGGATATAATCGCAGCGATACATAAAAAAGGATCTTCTCTCTCCGCGATATCGCGAAGTTCGGGTTTAAGTCCAAGTACGCTTACCAATGCGCTAAAAAGACCTTGGCCTAAAGGCGAGTATATAATTGCAAGTTTCTTAGATGTTCATCCATCAGAAATATGGCCGACAAGATATTATGACCCACATTCAGGAAAGCGGATAAATAGGGAGGATAAAATAAGAAAGAAAATTAAAATTTTATTATGATAAGTCACTATAAGGCATATTTGTTAAATGATATGATTTTTATGTGTGCGGCTAACGCTATATTAATGAGGAAAAATCATGAATTTGGGCGCTTTGATTTCTGAAAGTCGCAATCCGGCCACGATGGATTTGGATAAACTCTCCACTTTGGAGATGCTAACCCGCATTAATGATGAAGACCGTAAAGTGCCGGAGGCGATTCGTTTGGTGCTACCCAACATTGCTCGCGCGGTAGATTTAGCGGCTAAAGCTTTACAGGCCGGAGGCCGGTTGATTTATCTGGGGGCCGGCACCAGCGGGCGGCTTGGCGTTTTAGATGCCTCGGAATGCCCGCCGACCTTCGGTGTACCTCATGGTAGGGTCATCGGCTTAATTGCTGGTGGCCCCGGCGCGCTACTCAAAGCGGTGGAGGGCGCTGAGGATGATATGTCACTCGGCGAGCGGGATTTGCAAAATTTACAGTTGACCTCGACGGATATGGTGGTCGGGCTAGCCGCCTCGGGCCGCACCCCCTATGTCATTGGCGCGCTGCGGTATGCCCGCCAGCTTGGGTGCCCTACTGCGGCCATTTCCTGTAACCCGGATTCTCCTATCGCGCAAGAAGCGCTAATCGCGATTTCGCCTGTCGTTGGGCCAGAGGCGCTGACCGGCTCGACCCGCATGAAATCGGGCACGGCACAAAAATTAGTGTTAAATATGTTATCGACTGGCGCGATGGTGAAGCTCGGCAAGGTCTATCAAAATCTGATGGTGGATGTAAAAGCGACCAATATAAAATTAATCGATCGCGCATGCCGCATTGTGGTTGAAGCTACCGGAGCCAGCCGTACAGAGGCGGAAAATGCATTGTCGCAAACTGAATTTGAAGTCAAACCGGCTATATTGATGATTCTAAAAGGAGTCAGTGCGGAGCAAGCTCATCAGGATTTACAGCGGCATAATGGATATTTACGCGCCGCATTGTAAGGCTGATTTGTATGGGGCGATGCCCCCCGTATTTATTGATTAGTTATTGATTAAGTTATTGATTAAGTTATTGATTAAATTTACGGGATTTAAATGATAAAGGTTTTGAACGCAGAGCAAACTGACACGACTGAACCGCCAGCGGAAAGTGTCAAGCGGGTTGTCTTCTTTGATTTAGACGGCACTTTGCATCAACAGGATATGTTTGGCAGCTTTTTGCGTTTTCTGCTGCGCCATTTGCCACTGAATATATTGTTGGTCATTCCATTGCTGCCAGTTATTGGATTGGGGCTATTGGTGGGCGGGCGTTGCGCTCGTTGGCCAATAAGTTTATTGCTGTGGGCCATCACTTTTGGCCGCCCTGAAGCCCATCTGAGAGATTTAGAACTGCGCTTTGTGAATGATTTTCGCCAAAAAGTGACTGAATTTCCGGTGGTGATGATGCGCTTGCGCCAATATCTCGAGAGCAGCGATGCTCAGGTGTGGCTGATTACCGGCTCACCGCAACGGCTGGTCGAGCAGGTTTATCACGATTCAGACTTTATTCAGCATTTACGGCTGGTGGGTAGCCGCATGGCACGGCGCAATGGCGGGTGGGTATTGCCACTGCGCTGTTTAGGGCCAGAAAAAGTGCTGCAATTAGAACAGCGCTTGGGGTCGCCACTGAAACTCCACAGCGGTTACAGTGACAGTAAGCAGGATAATCCGCTGCTGCATTTTTGTGAACACCGCTGGAGAGTCAGTAAAACCGGCGAATTACAACAGTTAGAATAAGCCACCGAGTGCCAAAGCCCACTGAAGTTATTCATCACGTTTCTCTAGTGAGTCACATCATTTTCATGGTGACCGACCCGCCAGATCCGCTCTGCATGCCGCCCCAGTAACCACAAACTGATGCCGAGCAACAGGAAGAAAATAGTTTTCGGCATAGCATCCCAGAAAAATTCAAAGAAACGGGTATACAAGTTGATAGCCAAAAATGTCAGGCCAAAGCCGCGTAGCATGGCATCATCGCGCTTTAACCCCAGCCAGATGGCTGCCGCGGCGGCGAGAGCAAATAATAAACTCCAATGGAGCAGTTCAATCTGGCGTATTTGATACCAATGGTCGATATCGCCGTAATTGCCAAAAATAGACAATAGCCACAGGGCAATAAATAGATAAAGCAGCCCCATAGCCTGCGAAACCCTGTCCAGCCGACGTGCCGCGAGTTGTGGTTGTAATGCCAATGCACTGGCGCACAGCAGTAAGCCGAAGGCGATAAAGCGGGTTGGGTAGCTCATTCCCAGCCAGTAAGCGCCCCAACCAGACATGTAGCCAGTTTCTGCACCAAAAGTATTACCCAGTGACAGCAAGGCAAATAGCCAGACGAGAGGGGCGCGGCCAAACCAGCCGACCGCCGCGTAAATCAGGGTGCCGAGCAACAATAATACCGAGATGCGGCCACTGCCATTATCTAGCCATTCGCCAAGTTGGCCGATAGCAGCGGCAGTAAAAATGACACCGAGGAACAACACGGCCTCATTGCTATAGATTTTGCTGGCGTCTTGTCGGCGGCGGTGAAATCCCCAGCCGTAAAAAGCCGCCGCTAAGATGGCGGTGACTGCTACCCGAACCGGAGGATCAAAGCGGAAAAATTGACTGATCCAGGCTAATAGGAAAGTATCAGCCATCAAGCTGCCAATCGCGATGACCAGTGAGGCCAGTGCAGCAAGGAAGGCATAACCCGCCAGCCTGCGCCAGTCGAAAGGTTGAACATCAATATTTGCCAACAAACGCTGATGTTCTTCTGCGGGAATAACACTTTCTTTGGCCCATCCATCAAGGGTTTTGCGCACAATTGCCGCATTTTTCTTGCTGAGTTTCATTGCTCTGGTTTCCCTCTACAGTTGCACATTATATGCATCAGAAACGATTCCTATTCTGACGGAACATTAACTGATCATTATATGTTGAGCTACTTTATAGTGAATTTAGTGGCGATAGTGATTGCTGTGTATAATGCACGCCGCAAAAGTGCCAGAGAGGTTAATGTGTCCATTGATAATAATTTTTCTTCTGAATGTGATTCGCCAACTGAATATAGTGATGGGTACTGGATGCAGCGGGCACTCGCATTGGCGTTGCGCGCGCAAGCAGAGGGCGAAGTCCCGGTGGGCGCGGTATTAGTGCTGGATAATCAGATAATTGGCGAGGGCTGGAACCGCTCTATTGGTGATAATGACCCCACCGCGCATGCTGAAATCATGGCGCTACGCCAGGGGGGGCAAGCAGTGCAGAATTATCGTCTGATAGATGCCACTTTATATGTCACTCTGGAACCCTGTGTGATGTGCGCTGGTGCTATGGTACACAGCCGCATTCGCCGGCTGGTCTATGGCGCTAATGATCTAAAAACCGGTGCGGCGGGATCATTGGTGGATATTTTACGTCACCCTGGAATGAACCATCAGATAGAGATAACGGCGGGAGTGTTGGCCGATGCTTGTTCCCACCAATTGAGCGCCTTTTTCCGCTTGCGGCGCGAACAACAAAAAGCCTTGAAACGCGCCGCAACTGATAAATAAGCCATACTCAAAGTCATTGGGGTTGCTGGTAGGCAGCAACTGAGAGACAAATCGGTCGGGAACCGATTTGAACAGCATTTATGCTAGCCCGCAGGGTGAGCCTCAAGGATGAGGCTCATTAATACCGATGAGCTTACTCAAGTAAGAACAGTATATTAGTTATTGATTGACCAGCCGGGGCCGACGACCGGATAGGCTTTACCCAGTTCGGCTTCAATCGCGGCATGTTGAGCGGCTTTTCTCTCTTTTTCCTGCAAATAACCCACCAAACTCACCTGATAGCGGCGGATGTTTTCAACGTAGTTATAGGCTTCGTGACCCCGGGCATAGCCATAGGTGGTGCTCGGGTAGTAGCTCTTCTGGCTCAACATCGGTAGGCGCATTTTTACGTCCACCCAACTGTCTGGATTACCATTTTGTTTTTTGGTCAGCTTGCGGGCATCAAGCATATGGCCATAACCCATATTATATGACGCCAGTGCGAACCAAATTCGCTCATCTTCTGGGATGGTCTCCGGCACTTTTCGCATCAGCCGTTGTAAGTAAATCGAACCGCCTTTGATACTCTCTTCAGGATCAACTCGGTCTTTCACGCCCAAGCCACTGGCGGTGGCCCGTGTGAGCATCATCAGGCCGCGCACCCCTGTGGGTGAGGTTGCTTGCGGATTCCAATGGGATTCTTGATAGGCGATCGCGGCCAGTAATTTCCAGTCAATTTCACCGGCATGCTTTTCAAATAAGGGCTGGAAAGAGGGCAGCACATTATCAATGGCGGAGAGGAATGTTTTGGTGTCGACATAATCAAAACTGCCGACATGGCCGAGATATTTTTCCTCCAGACGCGCCAAACTGCCGTCTTCTACCATCTCACTGTAGAAATCAAGCATCGCCGCATACAGGCTGTCATCATTACTTTGCTGGAAATACCAAGTCACCGGTTCTTCATCCGTGACGTCAAAAGCCACTGCTAATTGTGGGTGAATACGTTGCAGCAGAGCAATAGTGACAGAATCCCCAAGGGTATAGTCGAGCTTACCGTCAGCGACTTGCTCCAGTAATTCTTTACCGGAGCGATCAACCGATGACCCCCAGTTCAGATCTGGATATTTGGTCTTTTTAAGCTGTTTCAAGGTGGTCATATGGGCTGAGCCGGAGGCAATAATCAGCTGGCCTTTCAGGTCACTAAATGATTTAGGCCGCGGTGAACCCAAACGGTAGACTAATTGTTGCGACACGGAATAGTAGGCAGGGCCAGTACGCGCCCGATTAAGGCGTTCGCGGTTATAAATCAGCCCAGCAGCAATGAGGTCGGCATCGTCACTATCTAAAGCATCAAATAAGTCGTTGATATTATGATGGGGGGTCATCACCAGCTTAACCCCCAGATAATCAGCAAACCGTTGTGCCAGCTCATAGTCGAGGCCGGAAGATCCGTCCTTTCCGGTAGAGTAGATCAGTGGTGAACTTATTGTGCTAACTCGCAGTTCACCACGGGTTTTTATACGGTCCAGTTGCCCTTCTTGCCCATTGCGCCAAGGAATATTGGGCCACAACGCGAGAGCCAGAAGTAAGGCAACTAGCCCGATGACAAAGTAATTTAATTTTATGCGCGTCAAATAGTTATCTCTCGGCAGCGCTCTTTATATGTGTATTTTGAAGCATAATTCGACATGGTTAAATCCCCAGTGGAGCGGCATTTTGCGTAATAATTCGTCAGTGTGCAACTTTATTGCGAGCTTATTGATCAGGTATTCGATGTATATCTCTAACAAAACTTTCTGACGCAATTATGAATAATTGCTACGCAAACGGTTTCGTCGGCGGCTCAGATTCACTATAATAGCGCGCGTTTTCCCCTGTTTTGCGTCAATGCATGCTGCGCCCAATGAAGTGCTGTCCCAGTCGCTTCGAAGAGAGAGAAACTTTGATTATGGAAATACTGCGTGGTTCGCCCGCTTTGTCGGCTTTTCGAATTACCAAACTGCTGTCCCGCTGCCAGGATGCTCATCTGCCGGTAGATGATGTCTATGCCGAATATGTTCACTTTGCCGATGTTAGCGCCCCCTTGAGTGCTGACGAACACGCCAGACTCCAGCGGCTGCTTAAGTATGGGCCATCTCTCCCAGAACATGCGCCAGAAGGGCGTTTATTATTGGTGACGCCAAGACCGGGGACGATTTCTCCATGGTCTTCCAAAGCGACTGATATTGCACATAATTGTGCACTGCCACAGGTTTTGCGCCTGGAGCGCGGTCTGGCCTTCTATATACAAGGCTCGAATCTGAGTGAAAACCAATGGCAGCAATTGTCAGCATTGCTGCATGACCGCATGATGGAAACGGTCTTCACTGATTTACAGCAAGCCGAGCAACTGTTCTCTCACCATCAGCCCGCCCCGGTACAACGGGTGGATATCTTGACGCAGGGCCGTAGTGCACTGGATCAGGCCAATATTAAATTGGGCCTGGCACTGGCTCCGGATGAAATTGATTATCTGTTGGCCGCGTTTACTGGCCTTGGGCGCAACCCGACAGATATCGAGCTGTATATGTTTGCTCAGGCAAACTCTGAGCATTGCCGCCATAAGATTTTTAATGCGGACTGGAAAATTGATGGTGTTGAACAGCCTAAATCGCTGTTTAAGATGATCAAAAACACCTTTGAACACACCCCAGATTACGTGCTGTCGGCCTATAAAGACAATGCGGCGGTAATGGAAGGTTCTCAAGTCGGGCGCTTCTTTGCTGCGCCAGAAAATGGCGTTTATGGCTACCATCAGGAAGAGGCGCATATCCTGATGAAAGTTGAAACTCACAACCACCCGACGGCGATTTCACCGTGGCCGGGTGCCGCTACCGGCTCGGGCGGGGAAATCCGTGATGAGGGAGCCACCGGGCGCGGTGCTAAACCGAAAGCCGGTTTGGTGGGCTTCTCGGTGTCTAACTTGCGTATCCCCGGTTTTGAACAGCCATGGGAAGAGAATTTCGGTAAACCCGATCGCATTGTGACCGCGCTGGATATCATGACCGAAGGCCCATTGGGCGGCGCGGCGTTTAACAATGAATTTGGTCGCCCGGCGCTGCTGGGTTACTTCCGTACCTATGAAGAGCGCGTCAATAGCCATAACGGCACGGAACTACGTGGCTATCATAAGCCGATCATGCTGGCGGGTGGGATTGGCAATATTCGTGCTAATCATGTGCAGAAAGCGGAAATCACCGTGGGTGCCAAGCTGGTGGTGCTGGGTGGCCCCGCAATGAACATTGGTTTGGGCGGCGGTGCGGCTTCTTCCATGGCCTCCGGCCAATCTGATGCGGATCTGGATTTTGCTTCGGTACAGCGCGATAACCCAGAAATGGAACGCCGCTGTCAGGAAGTGATCGACCGCTGCTGGCAGTTGGGCGACCACAACCCCATCCTGTTTATTCATGACGTCGGTGCCGGTGGTTTGTCCAACGCGATGCCAGAACTGGTGAGTGACGGTGGCCGTGGTGGCCGTTTTGAACTGCGTGATATTCTTAACGACGAACCGGGCATGAGCCCGTTGGAAGTGTGGTGTAATGAATCTCAGGAGCGCTATGTCATGGCCATTGCTCCTGCGCAGATGGCACAGTTTGATGAAATTTGCCGCCGTGAACGTGCGCCATATGCCGTCATCGGCGAAGCGACTGAAGAAAAACATCTGACTTTGAATGATCGCCATTTCGATAATCAACCTATTGATATGCCGTTGGATGTGCTGCTAGGTAACACGCCGAAAATGCTGCGCGATGTCACCCGCCTACAGGCTCAGGGTGAGGCTCTGCAACGGGCTGAAATCAGCATTGCTGATGCGGTAAAACGTGTGATGCACTTACCGGCGGTAGCAGAGAAAACCTTCCTGATCACCATTGGCGACCGCACTGTGACCGGCATGGTCACCCGTGATCAGATGGTCGGCCCGTGGCAGATTCCGGTGGCAGATTGTGCAGTAACCAGCGCCAGCCTGGACAGTTACTATGGCGAGGCGATGTCACTGGGCGAACGTGCGCCAGTGGCTTTACTGGATTTTGCCGCTTCAGCCCGCTTAGCGGTTGGCGAAGCATTGACCAATATCGCCGCGACCCAAATTGGCGAACTCAAGCGCATTAAACTGTCAGCCAACTGGATGTCCGCCGCCGGTCACCCCGGTGAAGATGCCGGTTTGTATGAAGCAGTGCGCGCCGTGGGTGAAGAGTTATGCCCGGCGCTGGAAATTACCATCCCGGTGGGCAAAGACTCTATGTCGATGAAAACCCGTTGGCAGGAAGGGGATGAACAGCGCGAAATGACTTCGCCGCTATCATTGGTGATTACTGCTTTTGCCCGTATTGAAGATGTCCGTCACACCGTTACTCCGCAGTTGCGTACTGACAAAGGTGACAATGCGCTGCTGCTGATTGATTTGGGTGCGGGCCATAATGCACTGGGGGCCACGGCGTTGACTCAGGTTTATCGTCAGTTAGGGGATAAACCGGCAGATGTACGTGATGTGCAACAACTGGCGGGCTTCTTCAACGCGATGCAGCGTTTGGTCGCCGATCAAGCATTGTTGGCTTATCACGACCGCTCTGATGGCGGTCTGTTAGTGACATTGGCTGAAATGGCCTTTGCCGGTCATTGTGGTGTGCAAGTTGATATTCAATCCTTGGGTGACGATGCGCTGGCCGCCTTGTTTAACGAGGAGTTGGGAGCGGTGATTCAGGTGCGTGCCGAGCAGCGAGCCGCAGTGGAGAAAGTGCTGGCAGACCATGGCCTGACAAACTGTGTCCATTATCTGGGCGGTGCTGTTGAAGGAGATATTTTTGACATCCACCGCGGTACTGACCTGGTATACAGCGAAAAACGTAGCACCCTGCGCTTGTGGTGGGCTGAAACCACTTGGCAGATGCAGCGCTTGCGCGATAATCCAGATTGCGCCGATCAAGAGCATCAAGCTAAACAGGATGAGCGCGACCCTGGCCTGAATGTGAAACTGACCTTTGATCCCGCTGAAGATATCGCCGCACCTTATATTATCAAACAGGCGCGACCAAAAGTTGCGGTGCTGCGTGAGCAGGGAGTTAACTCTCACGTTGAGATGGCCGCTGCTTTCCACCGTGCCGGTTTTGATGCTGTTGACGTGCATATGAGTGACTTGCTGGCGGGGCGCACTGATTTGCAATCTTTCCAGACTTTAGTCGCTTGTGGCGGTTTCTCTTACGGCGATGTATTGGGCGCAGGCGAAGGTTGGGCGAAGTCCATTCTGTTCAATGACCGCGTGCGTGATGAGTTCGAGGCTTTCTTCCACCGCCCAGAAACACTGGCGTTGGGCGTTTGTAACGGTTGCCAGATGATGTCTAATCTACGCGAGCTGATTCCGGGTGCTGAGCACTGGCCACGATTTGTTCGCAATCTGTCTGATCGCTTTGAAGCGCGTTTCAGTCTGGTTGAAGTAGCAAACAGCCCATCACTGTTTATGCAGGATATGGCCGGTTCCCGCATGCCAATTGCGGTTTCACACGGTGAAGGTCGGGTTGAAGTGCGCGATGCGGCGCATCTGGCGATATTGGAACAAAGCAACTTGGTGGCATTACGCTTTGTGAACAACCAAGGCGCGGTCACTGAACAGTATCCGGCTAACCCGAATGGTTCAGCGAATGGTATTACGGCGGTAACCAGTGTCAGCGGGCGGGCCACCGTCATGATGCCGCACCCGGAGCGCGTTTTCCGCACTGTCAGCAATTCATGGCATCCGGAAGAATGGGGCGAAGATAGCCCATGGATGCGTATGTTCCGTAATGCTCGTAAGCAATTGGGCTAAATGGACTTAATAGAAGAGGGCATCAGGTTGATGCCCTTTTTTACTTTTATACAATGCAATTTTCTATCTTATTGCCCTAATCTAATATCAAATGTTTGTTGCGATGATTTTTTGTCATTATTATAAACCTCTACAACTAATTCGTAATCTCCACTATTAACCTCATTCGTTAAAAGGGTAACGTCTTTTGATGAATGGTTAATATATCCGGAAGCCTCTCCATATAACGTATTGTTTTTTCTGACATAAGCGAAGTAATTGATATATTCATCTGTGCTTATATTGAATTTAACTTTTGCTCTCCCTTCCACCAATGCATATCTATCTTTTATATCCTCGACTTGAAAGGTGGGGGGGGGGGCAGTATTGTCAGACATCATGAAACTACTCGCTGGTTTAATTAATTTTGTAGTTACATTCATAACCTCAAGTGGTGGCTTGATGGCGCTAGCATTCAAGCAAATTATTATGAAGCCCATTGCGCTAGTGAATATGGTAGGGATAATTCTCATGTGAGTACCTCTCTAATGACTGGGTAATAGAGAAACTCTGCGGTAAAAACGATAAGCCACTTTTATCGGCATAAGCTGTTACCGGTGTTTGCGTGTTCTGACTTTTGGCGATTTTTAACATTGACCAGAGCCAGATAATTAGCGTGACCTATTTTTTATGGTGATTAAATATCATAATTTATAATGCGATAGTAATTTTGGCTGTTAGGTAATGAGTTGATAATGTTTTTTGCTTTGAAGCTTAGAGGGTGCAGTAAGAAAGCGGTTTTTAATTTGTTGATTATTAATGCTTTTATTTGTTTTGTCGGGAAGTTGCGACACTGGCGGGTTAGTGTGTCTCAAATGGGAGACATTTAATTGTTTGATTTGTATGGGTTTATTTTTTTTAGTCATTGAGTGTCGGGGATTAGCGACAAAACAAAGATTTATCCCCCTATTTGGTGAGTGATATTGATTTTCTCATTTAATGGTTAAATTAAATATTAATTAAAATCAATGTGTTATGTTTGTTTGTGTGAAGTTGGCACGATACCTGCAATATCTTTATTAGTTGCTCATTCACCTCTTTATGATAGTCCCGCCGTCAAGCGGAATATGCACTTCATAAGCCACCGAATGATGCCAAAGACTGGTGCCTATCGTCCACTTAAACCGATATTGTGTGAATGCACATATCAAACATCGGACGACACGTTGAGTGAGGTGCCGCCTATGTCCTACTGTGATGAGTAGTTCATCAATATTGGACATATCTGGATGCTATTCGTCTCATCCTCCCGATGATTGCCTCGGCTTCATCAAACTGGAGACGATATTTAAGGGCATCCACATATTCTGCGACGGGGCAATTTATTGCCCCGTTGTCACATCTTATTATGGTCAAAGATAAGGTAAAGCTTCCCGTTTTCACGGCAACTGACGATAAAAGCAGGCCTGATGATGATTATGACGATAATGGATAAGCAGCCTTAACTTAAAGCACTTCGCTCACGCTAAGTGCTTTTTTTTTACTTTAATCAAGCGGACAAGTTGCCAACCAAACAGACAAGTTGCGGACATGCCCGCATAAATTGGGTCACAGGCATTGTAATCCTGGCTGAGTCAGTTAGCATCACAACAGAATGATAGGTAATGAGATGATTTCGTTGAAAAGATGGCGTTTGTTCCCCCGTTCTTTACGGCAATTGGTACTCATGGCATTTCTGTTGGTGTTGCTCCCTTTATTGGTGCTGGCATATCAGGCTTATCAAAGTCTTGACCATCTGAGCACCCAAGCGGCTGACATTAACCGCACTACGTTGGCTGATGCTCGCCGCAGCGAAGCGATGACCAGCGTGGCGCTCGAAATGGAGCGCAGCTATCGTCAATACTGTGTGTTAGATGATGTAACGCTGGCTAAGCTCTATCAGCATCAGCGTAAACAGTACGCTCAAATGCTGGATACCCATGCCCCGATTCTGCCCGATGCCCGCTATTACCAAACGTTGCGTGGGTTGCTGACCCAACTTTCTGATATCCAATGTAAAAATAGCGGCCCAGAGCAAAACGCTTCAACTTTATTAGAGCAATTTTCCCGATCGAATGCCGAAATGGTGCAGGCGACGAGGGATGTAATCTTCTCCCGTGGGCAACAGTTACAAAAAGATATTGCCGAACGCGGCCAATTTTTTGGTTGGCAATCCTTGTTACTGTTTTTGGTCAGTGTGCTGTTGGTGGTGTTATTCACCCGCATGATTATCGGGCCGGTTAAGGGCATCGAGCGAATGATTAATCGGCTGGGGGAAGGGCGGCCACTGGGCAATACCGCGCTGTTTAAGGGGCCGCGCGAGTTGCGCTCTCTGGCACAGCGTATTATTTGGCTCAGCGAACGTTTAGCTTGGCTTGAATCACAGCGCCATGAGTTTTTGCGCCATATCTCCCATGAGTTGAAAACACCGCTGGCCAGTATGCGCGAAGGTACTGAATTGTTAGCCGATGAGGTTGCCGGCCCGCTGACTCAAGATCAGAAAGAGGTGGTGGCTATCCTTGATAATAGTAGCCGCCATTTACAATTATTAATTGAACAATTATTGGACTATAACCGTAAACTGGCCGATGGCCCCGGTGAGCTTGAAAATGTTGAACTGGTAGAAATGGTCGAAGATGTGATTTCGGCCCATAGCTTACCGGCACGAGCTAAGATGATTCGCACCGAGACGGACTTAAAGGCGGACATTTGTTGGGCCGATCCAACACTATTGATGCGGGTATTAGATAATCTCTACTCCAATGCGGTGCACTATGGTGAGGAATCCGGTACCATTTGGATTCGTAGCCGTCAGGTGAATAACCGCGTGCAAATTGATATTGCCAATACCGGAGCCTCGATCCCGGTATCTGAAGAAACAATGATATTTGAGCCTTTTTTCCAGGGAAGCCATCAGCGAAAAGGGGCTGTCAAAGGCAGCGGGCTGGGGTTGAGTATTGCTCAGGACTGCATCAAACGTATGCAGGGTGACTTGCAATTGGTGTCAGTGGATTACGCAGCAGTCTGCTTCCGTGTTGAATTGCCATTAACCGCCGAGAATGAATAAATAATGTACAAATGGTCTATGCGCAACATAATGAAAAAGACCGTCTTTTTGTCATGCCGGACATCAACGACCGCCAATAAGCTGGTGGGTAAGTCTGGCTCGGGTATTTTTTGGCGAGCTTTATTGCTGGCCCCGCTATTACTCACGGGATGTACTGATAATCCGACCGTTGGCCGTTTTTCCCAAGCAGTTCAGATGGTGATACCGGAAACGAAAATCATTGATTATCGAACTCTACCCTGCGATGTGCTGTGGAGTCTTGATGATAAAGAGACACTGGAAAACTCCCTTTATTGGCTGCGGGCGATGGATTGTGCTGAGCGTTTGGGTTCAACTCAAGCACGAGCATTAGCCGCGTCTTTACCGGTCGTCACCTGGTCAGCCGCCTTTAAGCAGGGTATTCTGGTGAGCAGCTCTGAACCTTCGATTGCTGAGCGCCGTCAGGTGGTTGAGCGCTTAAACAGTTATACTCAAAGCTTCCCCGGCGCTGTGCGCCCACTGATTCAACTGTGGCGTGAGCAGCAGGTGCTGCGCATTTCTCTGGCTGAAGAGCGCACGCGTTATCAGCGCTTGCAAGAGGAATCCGACGCGCAAATTGACCGTCTGAGAGAAAGCCAGGTTCGGTTGCAATATAATTTATTAGATACCACCCGCAAGCTGGAAAATCTAACCGATATTGAACGGCAGCTTTCATCACGTAAGCAAATGCAAAATGAGATTCCTGAAACTGATGCGGATAGCAAAGCTGCAGCCGCAGCGGCACTTAAGTCAGCCGAGGCTGATTCTCAGTCAAAAGTAGAGCCAGTCAAACCGGTTGAAACTAAGCCTGCGAACGTTAAACCGGCCGAAACCAAGCCAGTTCAAGCTAAACCGACTGAAACTAAACCTATCGCGCCTGCTCCGGTTGAAAATAAGCCAACAGAGTCACCAGCAGACAATAAACCTGCGCCGCAACCGGGAGAAAAACCGGCTGATACTTATACACCGCCAGTAGTCCCCCCAACTGATGTTCCACCTGCGACGAATAAGGAATCTCATGACGCCACGCAAACCGGCCAATCTACTGCTGGTTGATGACGACCCCAGCTTACTGAAGTTGCTGGGGATGCGTTTAACCAGTGAGGGTTTTAATGTCACCACCGCCGAAAGCGGGCAGGAAGCATTGCGCTTGTTAATGCGTGAGAAAATTGATTTGGTTATCAGTGACTTGCGTATGGATGAAATGGATGGCATGGCGCTATTTGCTGAAATTCAGAAGCATCAACCGGGTATGCCGGTGATTATTCTGACCGCCCACGGTTCCATTCCTGATGCCGTGGCCGCCACTCAGCAGGGAGTGTTCAGTTTCCTGACCAAGCCAGTTGATCGTGATGCTTTATATAAAGCAATTGATGCAGCGCTAGAACTTTCTATTCCTGCCGGTGATGATACTTGGCGTGAAGAGATAGTCACCCGCAGCCCAGTAATGTTGCGCTTGCTGGAGCAAGCCAAAATGGTGGCGCAATCGGATGTCAGTGTGTTGATCAATGGGCAAAGCGGCACAGGTAAAGAAGTGTTGGCGCAAGCTATTCATGCTGCCAGCCCACGGGCGAAAAAGGCTTTTATTGCCATCAACTGTGGTGCACTGCCAGAGCAGTTACTGGAATCCGAGTTATTCGGCCATGCTAAAGGCGCGTTTACCGGTGCAGTTAGTAGCCGCGAAGGGCTATTTCAGGCCGCCGAAGGCGGGACACTGTTCTTAGATGAAATCGGCGATATGCCGCTGTCTTTACAGGTGAAATTGCTGCGAGTCTTGCAGGAGCGCAAAGTACGCCCATTGGGCAGTAACCGTGATTTAAGTATTGATGTGCGGATCATTTCAGCGACTCACCGTGATTTGCCCAAAGCAATGGCAAAAAATGAATTTCGTGAAGATCTCTACTATCGTTTGAATGTAGTGAATCTCAAGATCCCCACGCTGCATGAGCGCTCAGAAGATATTCCGTTGTTAGCTAACCATTTATTACGTGAATCAGCGAAACGGCATAAGCCCTTTGTTCGTAGCTTCTCAACCGATGCTATGAAACGGCTCATGACCGCCAGCTGGCCGGGTAATGTGCGCCAGTTGGTTAACGTGATTGAGCAATGCGTGGCATTAACCTCTGCGCCTGTTATCAGTGAGGCCTTGGTTGAACAGGCATTGGAAGGGGAAAACACAGCATTACCAACCTTTGTTGAGGCCCGAAATCAATTCGAATTGAATTATTTGCGTAAACTGCTACAAATCACTAAAGGTAATGTGACTCAGGCTGCAAGGATGGCGGGGCGTAACCGTACCGAGTTTTATAAATTGTTGTCGCGCCATGAGCTAGATGCCAACGATTTCAAAGAATAACTGTTGTTAATCAATGACAACACTGACAACCGAGTTTAAATCCTAATGAGCAGATCACTTTCCATTGCATTAGCCCAGTTAAATTGGCTGGTCGGCGATATCGAAGGCAACACTGAACGCATGTTGCAGACTTTACATGAGCAGCAGAAGGCGGGAGCTGATTTAGTCATGTTCTCCGAGCTGGCTTTGTCCGGTTATCCGCCAGAAGATCTGCTGTATCGTGATGATTTCTACCTACGCTGCGAAGCGCAATTAAATCGTTTGCAGGCGGCAACGCAGCAGACGGCGGTGTTGGTCGGGCACCCATGGCGCGAACAGGGCGAACTGTATAATGCGCTATCACTGTTTGCTGACGGTAAATTGCAAGGGCGCTATTTCAAACAGCAATTACCCAACTACGGTGTCTTCGACGAAAAACGCTATTTTTCAGCCGGTCATCAAAGTTGTGTCGTGGAGCTGAAAGGCTATCGTCTTGGCCTGCTGATTTGTGAAGATTTATGGTTTGATGGCCCTGTCGATGCGGTTAAAGCCGCAGGTGCAGAAATTGTGTTGTCTATCAATGCCTCTCCGTACAATCGGGAAAAACCCTATATCCGCAAAACGCTGATGGCGGCTCACTGCCAGCGCACAGGATTGCCATTGGTGTATCTCAACCAAATCGGAGGTCAGGATGAACTGATTTTTGATGGCTGTTCCAAGGTATTCGATGCTGCCGGTAATATGACTCACCGTTTGGCGGCATTTGCTGAGCAAACCACCTTATTGCAGCTCAATGAGTGCGACGTGGTGCCGATGACAGCGCCTGCCGCAGAGTTACCGCCGTTGGCCCAGGTCTATGAGGCATTGGTTTTGGCGGTGCGCGATTACGTGACGAAGAACGGCTTCAATGGCGCGGTTCTTGGCCTATCGGGCGGGATTGACTCAGCATTAACACTGGCGATTGCTGTGGACGCGCTGGGTAAAGATAAAGTTCAGGCATTGATGATGCCGTTCCGTTACACCGCCGATATCAGTATTGCTGATGCCAAAGAAGAAGCCGAAATTTTGGGTGTCGAATTTGATGTGCTCTCTATCGAGCCGATGTTCGATGCCTTTATGGGGCAATTGTCACCGATGTTTGCTGGCAGCAAGCGCGATACAACGGAAGAGAACCTTCAGGCGCGCTGCCGTGGGGTGGTCCTAATGGCCTTGTCAAACAAACGCCGCAGCATCGTATTAACTACCGGTAACAAAAGCGAAATGGCGGTCGGTTACGCCACATTGTACGGTGATATGGCGGGCGGTTTTGATGTGCTGAAAGATGTGCCCAAAACGTTGGTATTTAAACTATCCGAATATCGTAATACCGTTTCATACGTGATTCCGCAGCGGGTGATTACCCGGCCACCGTCAGCGGAGCTGGCGCCTGATCAGAAAGATGAGGATAGCCTGCCACCTTATGATATTTTGGACGCCATTCTCGAAGGGTATGTCGAGCAAGATAAGTCAGTGGCCGATTTGGTTGCTGACGGTTTTGATGAAACTATCGTGCGTAAAGTCATCCGCCTGGTAGATATCAACGAATACAAACGGCGTCAGTCTGCTGTCGGGCCGCGTATCACTGCCCGCAACTTTGGTAAAGATAGACGCTATCCGATTACATCAGGCTTTGGCCGCAAGAATTGGTAAAACAGGGATTCACCATGAAAAAAATTGACGCGATTATTAAGCCATTCAAACTCGATGATGTCCGTGAGGCACTGGCTGAAGTCGGTATTACCGGGATGACGGTGACAGAAGTAAAAGGTTTTGGCCGCCAGAAAGGGCATACCGAGCTGTACCGTGGCGCTGAATATATGGTGGATTTCTTGCCAAAAGTAAAAATCGAAATTGTTGTTGCTGACGATATCGTGGATACCTGTGTAGAGGCCATTATGCAAACGGCTCAGACTGGTAAGATTGGCGACGGCAAAATTTTTGTCTTTGATGTCTCCCGTGTGGTGCGTATTCGTACCGGCGAACAAGACGAAGAAGCTATTTAACTTCAGTCTGTTATCCAATAAGAAAGCCCGATCGTCACAAAACGATACGGGCTTTTTTTATTTCTAACGCTAAAGTTATTGGCTTTAGTTTGTTCCACCTCGATAACATCGCTGCGGGGCTGAAATTTTCCCTGGTGTCAGAATGAGATAGCCGCACCAATGAGCATAACAATTTGTTTTAATGGAATTTTTTAAATATTTTTTCTCTTGGTCGTCCTGCATAATAATGACTGTTAAATTATTATTATTTTGAGTATTTATAATGAAAAAAACCTAGTGTTGTATTTCCGCACATCACCCCCACCAATATGTTTTAACGCAGCAGGGGCGTGTCACTAGAAAGATATAAACCGTAAAGGTTAGCGAGTAAATATCCAATCTCATTTTCTGCTGGTTTTAGGGAGAAATAGGCCAACAAATCCTGATTTATCTCTCGGATATAGTGAATTTCTTCCCTTTGGATAATTTCCGCTAATATTGCTGGGTCCAGCGGGGGGATTTCTTCACCATGGCGGGTACGCATTAATGCATTCGCCATATGGGTGATCGCCATAACACCTTGCTCACTCTGCACTGGCAATTGCCAAAAATGCTCTAAGCGATTGATAACCTGGTCTAATCCTTGGCCGATATCGTGATCAATAACCCCTGACTGACACAAAATATTAAGACGTGCATTAATACAAATCTTCAAAGAGTGGCCTCCTGAAAATAGCTTGGCTTTCTGCCAGATTGATATAATTAATAGCGAGGTTCTATCTCGCCGTGCTGTACAGCTCTCTGGTGGTTAAGCAGCAATGTTTCATTAATCCCTTTTTCCAGCAGTAATTTGATGGGGTGATTATCGGGCCGGATAAGAATAACGGCTTGCGAGGCTTGAATATAACGCTCATCGCCTTGCAGCTTTATTGCCTGTAAACCTTCATGGGAAATATTATCTGCCAGATTCCAAATGGCGGCATCAATATCACCACGGTTTATATGTGCGATACAGTCGCTATAAGGTAATTCGACTAATTCTATAGGTTGCCCGGCAAATTTAATTTCAGTCAGCAGACATTGGTCGGGTGAGCGCGGATCTAACCCGACTCTACGAATTTTATGCTGTTCGCCACGGCGGCAAATAAGTTGATGACCATCCACGTAAGAGCCATTGCCCAAATTCAACGCCAATGCGACTTTTCCTTGGTCGAGATAACTTTTAGCTGCCAGATGCGAAACCACCGCCATGTCATAAATGCCGTCTATCAGACATTCAATCCGCACTTCTGCCCCACGCATATGGGCAAAATAAAGGGGAAGTAAGGTAAATTGCTCTCTTAAACCACTGGCCAAACCTTCATAAAGCTTGGTGTAAGGCAGTGGCATGGCGCACACCATATTGCCCAGATCCGCTTGTTGCAGCAACAGCGGCATATTCAGATCAACCAGTAAGGTTCCATTACGGCCACGGCGTTCAACAATAATAGCGCCATCCGCTTCCAGCACTTTTAAAGCATGCTGTACTACTCCGACGGAGATACCGAAATTATCGGATAACTCATCAATAGTTTTAAGCCGATTGCCAGGGCACTCACCAATTAGATAGCGCGCCATGGATACCAATGCCAATCCTTCTTTTTTTATGAATTTCTTGCTCATGGTAGATCAATTCAGCCTTAATTCACCCCGAATGACAGGGCAATGAATAGTGAGGGACAAAGTTAGCCACACTATTAATTTTCAGTTGTATGAATATTTAGACATTCATCCGAATGCCTCATCGTGGCAATATTAAATTAGGATATATGAGATCTAAATCACGTTCTACCACATTTAAAAGCAATAAGTAGAAGGTTTTTTTATAACAGATATGCAGGGGAGCACTGAGAGCATCCCCTGTGAAGTTAAATAAAATTCAATGGTTAAATGACTTTATGTGGGCCAAAACATTCATAATGAATTCGCTCGGATGCTACCCCTTGCGCCAATAATTGGCGGCCGGCGAATTGCATAAAAGCGAGTGGGCCACAGAAGTAATAATGTCGGTTGGGATCGGCTGCGAGCCACTGATGTGAACTGAGATCCATTAATCCTTCGCTGTGATAATTCTCCCCGCGCTTATCCTGCTCCGTTGGTTCGCGATACCAAACATGGCGGCTGATATTGGGCATATTTTCTGCTATCGCGGCGACTTCCTCGGCAAAAGCATGAACTTGTCCATTTTCAGCCGCATGTAACCAATGTATCGGCGCGGAATGTTGCTGTTTATGCAGGGTATTAAGCATACTTAACATTGGGGTTTGACCCACACCGGCAGAAATCAGCGCCACAGGTGTCTCCGGCGTAATATCCAGGAAAAAATCGCCACGAGGAGGGGCGATGCGAACACTGTCCCCTTCGTTCAATTCACGGTGCAAATAGTTTGAAACCGTTCCTTGTTCTTCGCGTTTCACCGCAATGCGGTAGGTTTTTCCGTTAGGGGCAGCGGTCAGGGAATATTGGCGGATTTCTTGATATTCAAGCCGCTCATCTTCGATATAGATGCCCAAATATTGGCCTGGCTTGAAATCCAGCACTCGACCACCGTCTTCTGGTGCTAATAAAAAGCTGCAAATCACTTCGCTCTGCATCTCTTTTTTAATGATGCGGAAACGGCGCAAGGTTCGCCAGCCACCAGTTGCAGACTCACCTTGTTGATAAATCTGACTTTCCCGCGTAATAAACACATCAGCCAGCACCCCATAAGCTTTACCCCAGGCATCTAACACTTCCTGGCCCGGTGAGAGCAACTCATCCAGTGTGTTTATCAGATGATGACCGACTATCGAATAATGCTCGGGATGAATGTTTAGGCTGGTGTGTTTCTGGGCAATACGTTCAACTGCGGGCAATAAAACGGCCAGATTTTCAAGATTTGCCGCATAAGTACAAATAGCGTTGAACAGGGCTTCGCGTTGATCGCCATTAAACTGATTGCTCATATTGAAAATGTGCTTGAGTTCAGGATTATGCGCGAACATACGGTCATAGAAATGTGCCGTTAGTTTGGTGCCGGTGGCGGCCAATAACGGAATAGTGGATTTAACAGTGGCGATGGTTTGGCTATCCAGCATGTGATGCTCCTTAAAGATTTATCCCCTGCGTCCTGACTGCAATGCCAATGACTTGGGTGTTATTAATGTGCAAATCAATACATGTATTTTAAATGCATCTTATAGAATGCCCTGTAATTTGTAAATGCACATTGCCCTTACCTGAGATGACTCCGCCGTGTCAGTTCACAGAATGTGAAAAAAGCACATAATGAATATGAGGATAATTCCGTTGCATTGAATGAAGTCTGAACAGGTCAAAGCCTTACGCAGTCTGGAGCCAATCGTTTGCGTAAAAACCTCTGTCAAGACCTATCTTAACGAGGGGGAAACAGTTTACACTGTGTCTTAAAGCCCAGAAGGGCAGTCCACCAGATCTATTTTGTTAGCTAAGTCAGGAGAGCCGGATGTTAAAGCGTGAAATGAACATTGCCGATTATGATGCAGATCTATGGCGTGCAATGGAGCAAGAAGTGGTGCGCCAGGAAGAGCACATTGAGCTGATTGCCTCTGAGAACTACACCAGCCCGCGTGTTATGCAAGCACAAGGTTCTCAGTTGACGAATAAATATGCTGAAGGCTATCCGGGCAAGCGTTACTACGGTGGCTGTGAGTATGTCGATATTGTTGAGCAACTGGCGATTGATCGTGCAAAAGAGTTGTTTGGCGCGGATTACGCCAACGTTCAGCCACATTCTGGTTCTCAGGCGAACGTGGCGGTTTACTCAGCATTGCTGAAACCTGGCGACACTGTTCTGGGGATGAATCTGGCACACGGCGGCCATTTGACCCACGGTTCACCGGTTAACTTCTCCGGTAAACTGTACAATATCGTTCCTTACGGTATCGATGAATCTGGCAAAATTGATTATGAAGATATGGCGCGTCAGGCCGAAATTCATAAACCAAAAATGATCATCGGCGGCTTCTCTGCCTATTCCGGTATTGTTGATTGGGCAAAAATGCGCGAAATCGCCGACAGCATCGGCGCATGGTTCTTTGTCGATATGGCGCACGTCGCCGGTTTGGTGGCTGCGGGCGTTTATCCTAACCCCGTCCCACATGCACACGTCGTGACCACTACCACGCACAAAACACTGGCTGGCCCACGCGGCGGTTTGATTTTGGCGAAAGGCGGCGATGAAGATTTGTACAAAAAACTGAACTCGTCTGTGTTCCCAGCGAACCAGGGCGGCCCATTGATGCACGTTATTGCGGGCAAAGCGGTTGCGCTGAAAGAAGCTATGGAACCTGAGTTCAAGGTTTACCAGCAACAAGTGGCTAAGAACGCGAAAGCCATGGTGGCGGTCTTCCTGGATCGCGGCTACAAAGTGGTTTCTGGCGGTACAGATAACCACCTGTTCTTGCTTGATTTGGTAGATAAAGACATCACCGGTAAAGATGCAGATGCTGCTTTGGGTCGTGCCAATATCACCGTGAACAAAAACAGCGTGCCAAACGATCCGAAAAGCCCGTTTGTGACTTCAGGTGTGCGTATCGGCAGCCCGGCTATTACTCGCCGTGGTTTTAAAGAAGAAGAATCTCGCGAGCTGGCTGGCTGGATGTGTGATGTGTTAGATAACATCACTGATGAAGCCACTATCGAACGTATCAAACAGAAAGTTTTGGCTATCTGCGCCCGGTTCCCGGTTTACGCATAATTTCGGCCGATTGAATTTTTCTAATAAAAACCCGCACAATGCGCTGGTGAATCCCCAGAAAAAAGGACAGGCATAGAGAAAATATGATCTACTGATTGTGCAACCAATTCAGCGAGATCAACTCTATGCCTGCCCGTAAAGTATGCCAGAACTTTTTCCGGGGCGCT
>NZ_CAMPQA010000016.1:0-78609 GCF_946902935.1 Yersinia sp. Marseille-Q5920
AGCGCCCCGGAAAAAGTTCTGGCATACTTTACGGGCAGGCATAGAGTTGATCTCGCTGAATTGGTTGCACAATCAGTAGATCATATTTTCTCTATGCCTGTCCTTTTTTCTGGGGATTCACCAGCGCCAAGCGGGGTTTTTTTATACTTTATTTTTATGATTGTCGGTAACGCTCAATCAAGCTAAATATCGCCATTCCTGCCACCATCGCGGCGGCAAAAATAACACCTTTGTATATGCCCGCCCCCAATAAAACTAAAGCTGGCCCAGGGCATATCCCCGCCAGCCCCCAGCCAATACCAAATAACACACTACCGCCGATTAAACGGCGATCAATTCGCGTAGATGTTGGCAATTGGAAAGGTTGTCCCAGCAAACTAGTTTTACGTTTTTTAGCCCAACCAAAACCTAATGTCGCGATAGCGACTGCGGCGGCCATCACCAGTGCTAGCGAAGGATCCCATGAGCCAGCAATGTCCAGAAAACCCAGCACCTTAGCTGGATTCGCCATACCTGCAACTATCAGCCCCAGGCCAAAAACCACCCCGGCAAGCAATGAGAAAAGTAAATTCATATTCCCTTCCTATCGACTAAGCGAATAGATGGCGAACAAGCCATACAGTGACAAAACCCGCAAACATGAAACTCAGTGTCGCCAGCAATGAACGCGGTGAAAAACGCGCTAATCCGCAGACACCATGCCCGCTGGTGCAACCTGCACCATAGCGAGTGCCAATCCCGACCAATAATCCGGCCACGATCAGAACCGGCAAGCCCGCATCAATCTGAATCACCGGCAGAGCAGCAAAAAGAGAATAAATCACCGGAGCAGCAATCAAGCCGAGGGTGAAAGCAACGCGCCAGGAAATATCCCCCGCTTTTGGCGGCAATAATCCGCCTAAAATGCCGCTAATACCGGCAATGCGGCCATTGCAAAGCCATAGGATTATTACGGCAATACCTAATAGCGCCCCACCCGCCAGTGCGCTGTAGGGGGTGAAATTAGCCCAATCTATCGTCATGCGCCCTCCTTATCTTGTGGGCAATAAAGCTGATACAGCAGCTCAAGCAGCGCCAATATCTTATTATCAGCGATTGAATAAAATATGCGCTTCCCCTCTCGGCGAGTGTTGACCAACCCATCACTGCGTAATACACCGAGCTGTTGTGAGAGTGTCGGTTGGTGAATACCTAAGGCCTGTTCCAGTTCGCCGACCGCCTTTTCCCCCTGACTCAGTTGGCACAGCAATAGCAGCCGATCCTCATTCGCCAGTATTCGCAGCACGTCACAGGCTTGCCCTGCCGCGTACCTCATCAGATCCATACTGATCGTTTTATAGTTATTCATATGTATCTCTGGCACTTTGGAATCATTATATATTTTTATATTATATGTTTTTACATAATGATCGACTAAAAATAGTCCTATTGACCCGCTTGCATCTGACTATCTGCCGTTTTATTCTTCCGCAATATGAGTTCATTAAGAATCCCCATCGCGCTACAGCAAGCGGTTATGCGCTGTTTGCGCCATAAATTACAGCTGGCGAATCAGCATCTTGGCACCGACTATCCGGAGCCTAAAATCAATTATCATCAACGCGGTACTAGCGCGGGCAGCGCCTATCTACAATCCTTCGAAATCCGTTTAAATCCAGTATTATTGTTGGAAAATCAACAGGTTTTTATTGATGAAGTGGTACCTCACGAACTGGCGCATTTACTGGTTTATCGCCAATTTGGTCGGATGGCTCCCCATGGTAAAGAATGGCGCTGGATGATGGAGCATGTGTTGCAAGTCCCGGCTAGTCGCACTCATCAGTTTGAAGTGACCTCGGTGCGCAGTCAGACTTTTAATTATCAGTGCAAATGCCAACAACATGCTTTAACCATTCGCCGCCACAATAAAGTACAGCGCGGTGAGAGCGAATACCGCTGCCGAGAGTGTGGTGAAAAACTGCAATTTATTGCGAAAAAAGCTGTTAGCAATTAACGTTAATTGTTATAAAACAGCAAGTTAACTTGCCATATATAGCTATTCTCTATAATCTGCCTGTTTTTATCATTAGGCTGTTTTGAGATATGTTTCGCAAACTTCTATTCCTGTTGGTTTTATCCTCCCCACTGCTTGCGCTCCCCGGCTACAGCCAAAGTATCAATAACTTTTCTCAGGCCAAAGCGGTTGCGGCAAAAATTAACCAGGATGCGCCCGGCAGTTTTTATTGTGGCTGCAAAATTGACTGGCAAGGCAAAAAAGGGGTTCCAGACCTGAAGAGTTGCGGCTATCAACCGCGGAAAAATGCCCAGCGCGCAGCACGGATTGAATGGGAGCATGTCGTCCCAGCTTGGCAATTTGGCCACCAACGCCAGTGCTGGCAGCAAGGCGGGCGCAAAAATTGCGCTAAAGATCCAGTCTATCGCCAGATAGAAACTGATTTGCATAACCTGCAACCCGCTATTGGCGAGGTGAATGGCGACCGCAACAACTTCATGTATTCCCAATGGAATGGCGGCAAAGGTCAATATGGCCAGTGTGACATGAAAGTCGACTTCAAAAATAAGCAGGCTGAACCCCCTGTACGCGCGCGCGGTGCCATTGCGCGGACTTACTTTTATATGCGCGACCACTATCAACTGCGGCTTTCCAGTCAGCAAAGCAAGCTGTTCGAGGTGTGGAATCGCCAATATCCGGTGACAAACTGGGAATGTCTGCGTGACGAGCGGGTGGCAAAAGCACAAGGGAATCATAACCCTTATGTACAACAGGCTTGCCAGCAGCAAAAAGGCTAATCTAGTATACTGGTCAAAGTTTTCGTTTCAGGACTCAAACAACTCATGCGCATACCTCGCATTTATCACCCGCAACCTTTGCAGGCAAATACCGAATTGGCGCTCAGTGATGAAGCCGCCAATCATGTTGGCCGCGTGCTACGGATGACTGAAGGCCAAAGTCTGCAATTATTTGATGGCAGTAATCAGGTTTTTGCAGCTGAAATTATCCGCGCGGATAAAAAAAACCTGGTTGTCCGGTTAGCCGAAGGGCAGTTGGAAGACCGCGAATCCCCCTTAAATCTGCATTTGGGGCAGGTCATTTCCCGTGGGGAAAAGATGGAATTTACTGTCCAGAAATCGATTGAACTGGGTGTCGACGTGATTACTCCGCTGTTTTCCGAGCGCTGCGGCGTTAAGCTGGATGGCGAACGTCTGGCGAAGAAAATTCAGCAGTGGCAGAAAATTGCTATTGCGGCTTGCGAGCAATGCGGGCGCAATAAAATCCCAGAAATCCGTGAGGCAATGCAGCTCACCGACTGGTGCGCGGAACAAGATGACAGTTTAAAACTCAATCTGCACCCGCGAGCTAGCAACAGCATTAATACCCTCCCCTCGTCACTCAACAAAGTGCGTTTATTGATTGGCCCGGAAGGCGGCCTTTCTGCCGATGAAATTGCCATGACCTCGCGCCTTGGATTTACTGATATCCTGCTAGGGCCGCGAGTGCTGCGTACCGAAACTACCGCCCTTACCGCTATCACTGCTTTACAGGTGCGGTTTGGCGACCTGGGATAAAATGAGTTCCCATTAGGAGAGAAGAATGATCAAGCTCGGCATCGTCATGGACCCAATCTCGTCCATTAATATCAAGAAAGACTCCAGCTTCGCCATGCTGTTGGAAGCACAGCGCCGTGGTTGGGAACTGCATTACATGGAAATGGGCGACCTTTATCTGCGTGGTGGTGATGGCCGCGCGCGCACCCGCCTGCTAAGTGTGAAACAGGATAAAGATGACTGGTTCAGTTTTGGTGCTGAGCAAGACTTACCGCTGCATGACCTTGATGTCATTCTGATGCGTAAAGACCCGCCGTTTGATACTGAATTCATCTACGCCACCTATATTTTGGAACGTGCGGAAGATAAAGGCACTCTGGTGGTAAATAAACCGCAGAGTTTACGCGACTGTAACGAAAAGCTGTTTACCGCGTGGTTCCCGGATTTGACCCCCGATACACTGGTTAGCCGCAGCAAAGAGCATATCCGCAAGTTCCATCAGGAACACGGCGATATCATTTTGAAACCCTTGGATGGGATGGGCGGCACTTCAATATTCCGCGTGAAACAAGATGACCCGAACCTGTCGGTTATCATTGAAACTTTGACCGAACTGGGTAGCAGATTCTGTATGGCGCAAAACTTCCTGCCCGCCATTAAAGATGGTGATAAGCGGGTGTTAGTCGTGGACGGCGAACCGGTGCCTTACTGCCTGGCGCGTATCCCAGCACAAGGTGAAACTCGCGGTAATCTGGCGGCCGGTGGCCGTGGCGAAGCCCGCCCACTGAGTGAAAGTGATTGGGCAATTGCCCGTGCTGTAGCACCGACGCTGAAGAAAAAAGGCTTGATTTTTGTCGGGTTAGATATCATCGGCGACCGCCTAACTGAAATTAACGTCACCAGCCCGACCTGCATTCGCGAAATTGAAGCCGCTTTCCCAGATGTTTCGATTACTGGCATGCTGATGGATGCAATCGAAGTGCGTCTGGCTAATAAATAAACCGGCGCTCGCTCCAAAAAACTTGAAGCCGCAGCCAACAACCCTGCGGCTTCAAGGACAAAAATATCCCCACAGTCATTGGAGTTGCAGGTAGGCGGCAAGAGAACAAATCCCGATGAGCTTACTCAAGTAAGTGATTCGGGTGTGTGAGCGCAGCCAACAACCCTGCGGCTTCAAGGACAAAGGGGATCCGTGACTTTATCCCCATTTATCCGCATACTGGCAGAGTTTTCCCCTTAACTCAGCGAACCCCCTATATAACATAATGAATTTACAGCATCATTTTCTTATCGCTATGCCGTCACTTCAGGACCCGCAGTTTATGCGCTCAGTTATCTATATCTGTGAACATAATAAAGAGGGTGCGATGGGCTTAGTCATTAATAAGCCGATTGAACAGTTCACAGTAGAAACTGTGCTGAAAAAATTGAAGATCAACCCAACCCCACGCGACTCATCCATTCGACTGGATAAACCAGTATTGGCGGGTGGTCCACTGGCGGAAGATCGCGGTTTTATCTTGCATTCGCCACAGGAAGGTTTCGGCTCCAGTATTCCTATCTCACCAGATACCATGATAACCACCTCTAAAGATGTGCTGGCGACATTTGGAACACCGGAACAACCTAAAAATCTGCTGGTAGCACTGGGTTATGCGGGCTGGCAACAGGGGCAGCTGGAACAAGAACTGCTGGATAACGCCTGGCTGACCATTGAGGCGGACAGTAATATTCTGTTTAACACCCCGATCTCTGAGCGCTGGCAAGCCGCGGCCAATAAACTGGGTATCAATATCTTTAATATTGCCCCGCAAGCAGGACACGCCTGATGGCTAATCGCACAATTTTAGCCTTTGATTTTGGTACTAAAAGTATCGGCGTTGCTATTGGTCAGGAAGTCACTGGCACCGCCAGAGCACTGACATCCTTTAAAGCTCAGGACGGTACACCGGACTGGCAAAAAGTCGAAAAACTGCTGAAAGAGTGGCAACCTGATTTAGTTGTCGTCGGGCTGCCACTGAATATGGATGGCACCGAACAACCACTCTCGGCGCGCGCGCGCCGGTTTGCCAACCGCCTACATGGCCGTTTTGGTGTCCAAATTGCCTTGCAGGATGAACGCCTTAGTACCGTCGAGGCGCGAGCCAATTTATTTGACAGTGGCGGTTATCGCGCACTGGACAAAGGCAGTGTCGACGCCGCCTCCGCGGTGATCATTCTGGAAAGTTGGTTTGATGAGCAAGCAGGCTGAATACGCTTTTTGACATTTTATCATAAGCCAAATTCTGCATCCCCTGCTGTTTTCCACTATCCATTCCCGCTGCCTGCCCCGACAAATCTGGTATAGCGTGGCACCCATCCTCGCACAATTGTATACTGGATGGATGCCAATCAGCGGCTCAAAATATTGCACACCCTCGCGGGTGCTTTTTACATTTATTGAGGTTCTCTCATGACAAAAGTAACTGTTGCTGCGACTCAAATGGCCTGTTCCTGGGACCTGCCTAAGAACATTGAGAATGCCGAGAAACTGGTACGTGATGCGCACGCCAAAGGCGCACAAATCATCCTGATTCAGGAGCTGTTTGCCGCTCCTTATTTCTGCATAGACCAAAGCCCTGAACACTATGCACTGGCCCAAGAGCTGGATAGTAGCCCGCTTATCCAACATTTTTCCAAGCTCGCGGCCGAGCTGGAAGTGGTATTGCCACTGAGTTTCTTTGAGAAAGCCAACAACGCATATTATAACTCGCTGGTCATGATTGATGCTGACGGCTCAGTGCTGGATGTGTATCGCAAAACTCACATCCCTAATGGGCCGGCGTATCAAGAAAAACAATTCTTTATCCCCGGTGATACCGGCTTTAAAGTCTGGCAGACCCGCTACGCCAAAGTCGGTGTAGGTATCTGTTGGGATCAGTGGTTCCCGGAAACTGCCCGCAGCCTGGCATTGCTGGGCGCGGAAATCATTTTCTACCCAACAGCCATTGGTTCTGAGCCAGCTTATCCTGATATTGACAGCCAGCCGCACTGGACTCGTGTTCAGCAAGGTCATGCCGCTGCGAATCTGGTGCCCGTGATTGCCTCTAACCGCATTGGTACAGAAAAAAGCAAATATATCGATGGTCTGGAAATGACTTTCTACGGTTCCTCGTTTATTGCTGACCAAACTGGTGCGCTGGTAGCTCAGGCGAATAAAACCGACGAAGCTATTTTGGTGCATGAGTTCGATTTGCAGGAAATCGCGGCTCAGCGCGCTTCATGGGGCTTGTTCCGCGATCGCCGCCCGGAAATGTATCAGGCACTTGCCACTTCTGATGGCAAGACCCGGAGATAATTTATGTCTGTAAAAGACCCTGTTTTACCCGATACGGCATCACAAGCACTGCCGAGTACTCCGCAGCAAGATGGCTTTTTTATGCCCGCCGAATGGGCGTCGCAAGATGCGGTCTGGATGCTGTGGCCGTATCGTCAGGACAACTGGCGTGGCAAAGGCATTCCCGCTCAACAGACGTTTGCCAAAGTGGCGGAGGCTATCAGCCGTACTACACCGGTGTTTATGGGAGTGCCAACTGAGTTTATGGCGCAGGCAAAAGCCACCATGCCAGCCAGTGTCACCTTGGTAGAAATGGCCAGCGATGATGCCTGGATGCGCGATACCGGCCCAACCATGGTGATTAACGGTGCCGGTGAGCGCCGCGCTGTTGACTGGCAATTTAACGCCTGGGGCGGTCTTAATGGCGGTTTGTATGCCAATTGGCAGCAAGATGAGAAAATTGCCGTCCAAGTCAGTGACTTCTTGAATAATGCCCATTACAGCGCACCGTTGGTGCTGGAAGGTGGCTCTATTCATACTGATGGCGAAGGCACTTTACTGACCACCGCTGAATGTTTGCTGAATCCAAACCGCAACCCGCATCTGAATCAGGCGCAGATTGAACAGTTGTTGCATGAATACCTTGGCGTCACGCATTTCATCTGGTTACAGGACGGCGTCTATAACGATGAGACTGATGGTCATATCGACAATATGTGCTGTTTTGTCCGTCCAGGCGAGGTCGCCCTACATTGGACTGATGATCAACAGGACCCGCAATATGCGCGTTCGGTTGCTGCCTTTGACGTTTTATCCAATGCCGTCGATGCCAAAGGCCGTAAGCTGAAAATTTGGAAGCTACCAGCACCTGGCCCACTGTATAATACTGAAGCCGAGACTTTTGATGTGCTGTCCAGTGATGCGGTGCCACGTACCGCTGGTGAGCGGTTAGCGGGGTCTTACGTCAACTTCCTAATCAGCAATCAACAGATTATTTATCCACTGTTGGACAGCCGCACAGATGGGCTGGCGCATGACCTATTGCAGCAGATATTCCCTGACTATACGATTGTCGGCGTCCCTGCCCGCGAGATCCTGTTAGGTGGCGGTAATATTCATTGTATTACCCAGCAGATCCCCGCAGCCTAGT
The DNA here is from genome assembly GCF_946902935.1 of Yersinia sp. Marseille-Q5920. NCBI lineage: Bacteria > Pseudomonadati > Pseudomonadota > Gammaproteobacteria > Enterobacterales > Yersiniaceae > Yersinia > Yersinia sp. Marseille-Q5920. The sequence continues at coordinate 8,013 of NZ_CAMPQA010000016.1, forward strand.
ACCCTTTTTAATTGAAGCCGCAGCGGTGTTAGCGGCTCTCACTTACCCGAATCACTTACTAATGTAAGCTCATCGGGATGCTTTCGTTTGCTGCCTTGCTGCAACACCAATTACTTTGGGTAACCTCTTTTTAATTGAAGCCGCAGCGGTGTTAGCGGCTCTCACTTACCCGAATCACTTACTAATGTAAGCTCATCGGGATGCTTTCGTTTGCTGCCTTGCTGCAACACCAATTACTTTGGGTAACCTCTTTTTAATTGAAGCCGCAGCGGTGTTAGCGGCTCTATCTCAATTGACTCACATGCTGCTCGGCCAATATGCCCTGTTTTTGCCGCTGCGCCATGCTTTGTTCAAAAGTTTGCATCCCCCATTGCCCACCCGTCTGTATCACTGAGGGAAGCTGGTAGGTTTTACCTTCACGAATTAAATGGCTGGCTGCCGTGTTTTGGGTCAGAATTTCAAATACAGCCATGCGCCCACCGCCGACTTTATGACACAATTTTTGTGCAATAACGGCACGTAAACTGGCGGCCAATTGCGCCTGAATCGCCGTTTTCTCTGCTGCGGGGAAAACATCCACCAGCCTATCAATTGCTTGGGTCGCGGTGCGGGTATGTAATGTGGCTAACACCAAATGCCCGGTTTCAGCAGCGGTTAATGCTAAACGAATTGTCTCTTGATCCCGCAGTTCACCCAGCAAAATGATATCTGGATCTTGCCGCAATGCCCCAGTTAAGGCGCTACTGAAAGAATGAGTATGACGGCCCAATTCCCGTTGCTGGATCAAACATGTTTTGCTGCTATGAAGAAATTCGATTGGATCTTCCAGTGTGATGATATGACGCGCTTGTTCTTGATTCATGGCACTTATCATCGCGCTCAATGTGGTTGTTTTGCCACTGCCTGTCGCGCCGGTAATTAGAATTAATCCATTCTCTTGCTCAATGAGTTGATTGATAATGGGTGGAACATCCAATTCATCCAGTGATGGGCTAGTTGCAGAAATGACACGAAAGGCTATCGAGCGCCCCTGCTGTTGCTGGAAAACATTCGCCCGCAACCGTTGCCCGGCACTGGTGGTGTAAGCACAATCCACTTGCCCACTTTGCTGCAATTGCCTTTGTTGCACTTCGCTCAATAAATATCGGCTAAGGCCGCTCAGCCAATTGGCATTGACGCGTGGCCAATGAGTGAAGGTTTTCAATTCACCATCAATACGCAATACCGGATGATCGCCGGTACAAAGGTGCAGATCGGATGCATTATGATTTACACTAGCCGCCACCTTATCGGCAAAATCCTGTTCATTGAAGTCACCATCGGCATGTTCAGGGTTTTCTAAATCAATGTATTCAGTGAAAACACCACTAAATACGGGGTTATCCAAGTCTGTGTTTTTATTATCCAGACGGGTGAAATCCATATCAAACTCCTGGGTCCATATGAGCACAATTGAGCAGAATCTACAGGATGTCAGAGCGCAAATCACAACCGCTGCACGCAATTGCGGGCGCTCTCCAGAAGAAGTGACATTACTTGCAGTCAGTAAAACCAAGCCTGTGAGCGCTATCGAAGAGGCCATCGCCGCAGGGCAATATGCCTTTGGTGAAAACTATGTGCAGGAAGGGGTGGATAAAATCCACTATTTTGCAGATAACGCCCCCACAGCAAATCTTGAATGGCACTTTATCGGCCCGCTGCAATCAAATAAAAGCAGATTAGTGGCAGAAAATTTTGCCTGGTGCCATGCCGTGGATAGGCTCAAGCTTGCACAGCGCTTAAGTGCTCAACGCCCGCCCGACATGCCAGCGCTGAACGTCCTGATTCAGGTCAATATCAGTGATGAGCAGAGTAAATCAGGTATAGCACTGGCGGAATTACCTGCTTTAGCGGCCAGTATCAATGAACTCCCTAACCTACATTTACGCGGGCTAATGGCTATTCCGGCCCCTGAAACTGATTATCAGCGGCAACTGGCGGTATTTGAGCAAATGAATCAGGCGTTCTTGACTTTAAAAACCAGCCACCCTCAGATGGATACGCTTTCCATGGGGATGACGGATGATATGGCTGCCGCTATTGCCGCGGGCAGTACTTTAGTGCGCATTGGTACCGCCATTTTTGGCTCCCGCGCTTAACCCCCGGCGGCTTCAAATACAAAGGGGATCCCCAAAGTAGTTGGAGTCGCGGCAAGGCAGCAAAAGAGCGAATCCCGATGAGCTTACACAAGTAAGTGATTCGGGTGAGTGAGAGATGCTAACACCGCTGTGGCTTCAAATACGCAGTGGATGAGGAGAATTGATTTAATGAAACATCGCAACATTACATTCATTGGCGCGGGCAATATGGCGCGGGCAATTATCGCGGGTTTAGTGGCCGGTGGTTACCCCGCTAAAATGATCAGCGTTTGTGCGCCTTCCGCTAAAAACCGAGATGCTTTGGCCGCTGAATTTGGTGTTATCAGTAGTGACGACAACATTGCCGAAGCGAAAAAAGCCGAGGTGGTAGTTTTAGCCGTTAAGCCCCAATTAATGGCGGCAGTATGTCAGCCGTTGCAGGAAAGTATCAATTTCACCGGCAAGCTGGTGCTGTCTATTGCTGCGGGTGTGCAGGTGGCCCGTTTTTATGCGCTACTGGGCGAGAATCTCAATCTGGTGCGAATTATGCCCAACACACCATCGCTGGTGGGGAAAGGGATGAGCGGCCTTTATGCACCGGAGCAAGTCTCGCAGGATGACCGTGATTTCACGGCTTCACTGATGAGTTCAGTGGGTAAAGTTTGTTGGGTGAATGATGAAAATGGCATCAACAGCATTATTGCTGCCGCAGGCAGTGCGCCCGCTTATTTCTTCTTATTTATGGAAGCAATGCAGCAAGAAGCTGAAAAATTAGGTTTTGATAGTGAAACTGCCCGTATGCTGGTACAGCAAGCGGCGTCCGGGGCGACAGCATTAGTGGAGGCCAACCCGCAATTACCGCTTTCAACACTGCGTGAACAGGTAACGTCGAAAGGGGGCACGACCGCTGAGGCAATTCGAGTATTTAACGAACAGCATTTGCCAGAAATTGTCTCCAATGCCATGCAAGCCGCCATTGTGCGAGCAAAAGAAATGGAAAAGCTGTTCTAACCACGGCAAAATTTACAAAACCCGACACTGGCCCTAATGCTTTCCCGTTAAGATAGGGGCCTATAAAGTAGGTAAATAGACGGTCTATTTACCTGCATACCATATTGAATAAAGGATTAAGGCAACTCATGCTAACGCTGACTTTTCTGGCAAAAACGGTCATTGACCTGTATGTGATGGTACTGCTGTTGCGTATCTGGATGCAGTGGGTTCACAGCGATTTTTATAACCCGTTTTCACAATTTGTGGTGAAAATCACCCAGCCGATTGTTGGCCCGTTGCGTCGGATTATCCCGTCTTTGGGGCCAATCGACAGTGCATCGTTGCTGCTGGCGTTCCTGTTGATGACCATCAAGTATCCACTATTGGTGTTGATCCAGAGCGGTTCAATGTCACTCAGCCCGTACAACTTGCTGTTTGGTGTTATTTCGTTAGTTAAAGCAGTCGGTTATCTCATTTTTTGGGTGATGATTATTCGGGCGCTGATGAGCTGGGTCAGCCAGGGCCGTAGCCCAATGGATTACCTGCTTTATCAGTTAACTGAACCTTTAATGGCACCGATTCGCCGCATTTTACCCGCCATGGGCGGTATCGATTTCTCAGCGATGGTGGTGATTCTTATTCTGTACCTGTTCAACTATTTAGGTACGGATCTGCTAGGTGAGCTTTGGTTCATACTGTGAGTGTAGTCACCCAGTTGCTGGACGGGCTGGCTCTCAGGCTATATATTCAGCCGAAAGCCAGTCGTGATCAGATAGTCGGTTTACATGGCGACGAACTTAAAGTCGCCATTACCGCGCCACCCGTTGATGGTCAAGCTAATGCTCATTTGGTCAAGTTTATCGCTAAACAGTTCCGGGTAGCGAAAAGCCAGGTGATTATCGAAAAGGGCGAGTTGGGGCGGCATAAACAGATCAAAATAGTTGCCCCGCAACAGATCCCGCCCGAAGTAGCGACACTGCTCGAATGATAAATACTTCCCGCTAGAATTGGGCGATTGAATGAAATTCAGGACTCTTCCATGCAAAAAATAGTATTAGCCACCGGTAACCCCGGTAAAGTGCGTGAGTTGGCAAACTTGCTGGCCGACTTTGGTTTGGATGTCATCGCGCAAACCGAACTGGGTGTCGAATCTGCCGAAGAGACCGGCTTAACTTTCATTGAAAACGCCATATTAAAAGCACGCCATGCTGCACAAGTCACCGGTTTACCGGCTATCGCAGATGACTCCGGCTTAGCTGTTGATGCTTTAGGTGGCGCGCCGGGGATTTACTCCGCACGCTATGCCGGCACTGAGGCCAGTGATCAAGAAAACCTTGAGAAGCTGTTGATCGCATTGAAAGATATTTCTGATGAACAGCGCGGCGCTCAATTCCATTGTGTGCTGGTTTATATGCGCCATGCGGAAGATCCAACGCCATTGGTATTCCATGGTCAATGGCCGGGTGTGATTGCTCACCAACCTGCTGGTGCTGCTGGATTTGGTTATGACCCCATTTTCTATGTCCCAGAACTGGGTAAAACCGCAGCGGAATTGACGCGCGAAGAAAAACACGCTGTTTCCCATCGTGGTCAAGCACTGAAACTGATGCTGGATGCCTTGCGCAATGCTTAAATTACCCCCGCTCAGTCTCTACATTCACATTCCCTGGTGTGTGCAGAAATGCCCTTACTGTGACTTTAATTCTCATGCACTGAAAGGCGATGTCCCCCATCAGGAATATGTGGAGCACTTGCTAGCGGACCTTGATGCAGATGTACCTCTGGTCAGCGGCCGCGAGATTAGCACCATTTTTATTGGTGGCGGCACACCAAGCTTGCTCAGTGCCGAGGCTATGCAGCAGTTGCTCGATGGCGTTCGTGCCAGATTGCCACTCGCCATTGATGCTGAAATCACCATGGAAGCCAACCCCGGTGCCGTTGAAGCAGAGCGTTTCAGCGGCTATCAACGCGCGGGGATCAATCGTATCTCCATTGGGGTGCAAAGTTTCAGTGCCGAGAAATTAACGCGGTTGGGGCGGATACACGGGCCGGATGAGGCAAAACGGGCCGCAGAACTAGCAACCTCACTGGAGCTGCGCAGTTTTAATCTGGACTTAATGCACGGTTTGCCGGATCAGTCACTGGAAGAAGCACTGGATGATTTGCGCCAGGCCATTGCTTTAAATCCACCACACCTGTCTTGGTATCAGTTGACCATTGAGCCAAACACCGGCTTCAGTTCGCGCCCTCCGACACTGCCAGATGACGATGCGCTATGGGATATTTTCCAGCAAGGCCATCAGTTATTGAGTGCCGCCGGGTATCAGCAATATGAAACCTCGGCCTATGCCAAACCGGGCTATCAATGTCAGCATAATCTCAACTATTGGCGTTTTGGCGATTATCTGGGGATTGGCTGTGGTGCTCACGGCAAAATCACTTTTAGTGATGGGCGGATCTTACGCACTATAAAAACCAAGCATCCCCGTGGCTTTATGCAGGGCAAATATCTGGATAAGCAATATGAAGTCGAAGCCGCTGACCGGCCTTTTGAGTTCTTTATGAACCGCTTCCGTTTGCTAGAGGCTGCACCGCGCGCAGATTTCACCCATTTTACCGGGTTAGCTGAAAGCATCATTCGCCCGCAGTTGGATGAAGCATTAGCGAAAGAATATTTAATCGAAACAGAGGAATACTGGCAGATCACCGAGAAAGGAAAGTTATTCCTTAACTCGCTGTTAGAACTGTTTTTGTAAAGCTAATTGAGATTTTATAAAAATAAGTGAGAAAAACAGGTTCAGACGGCATTCCCAGTCTGAACCTGCCAAACCAGAATCACGTTATACCCAATAGATTTCGAGTTGCAGGTAGGCGGCAATAGAATGAACCCAAGGAGTTGAGATAACTCAATGACTTGGGTAAGTGATAGCGGCCAACAATCCTGCGCCTAGAAAGACGGCGAGTATATACCCAAAATAATTCGAGTTGCAGGAAGACGGCAATTGAGCAAATCCCGATGAACTTACTTAGGTAAGTGATTCGGGTGAGCGAAAGCAGCCAACGCACATGCAGCTTGAAGTATGACGGGTATATTAGTTTAATGCTTTGAGTAAGTCCTTACGCTGCTGCTCCAATGTCGTCACACGCCCACACACCTCGTGCCCAAACTGTTGGAAATCCTGCTCCTGATTATTCCATTCGTTTTGGATAGCCTGCTGTAAACCACCCAGATTGCCCATAATGGCCTGCAATGGATTATTACCGCCACTGCTGCTGGTCGCCTGCTTAACGCCCATCTCATTCAGGCTATCTTGCAACACACCGCCCATGCTTTGTTGTACCAACTGGCGGCCATCTTTTTCGACTTGATCAATAGCTTTATGGTGGAAAGCTAAACCGTCGCTGCGCTTCTCAATAATTCGGCTCATTTGTTGCTTAAGCTGGTCACTCAAGGTTGTCAGCCGGTTACGCACATTGCTGCTGGTTCCCAATTGCTGAACAATCACTTTATCCAGAGAAACCCGTGCTTTTTCCAGGTGTTGCTGCGCGCCATTTTCTATCCACGGCAAATCTTTGCGCAATGCCGTTTGATAGCGGAAAGCCTGTTGGCGTTGTGCATCGGTCACAGTTAATGTCTTGCCATTACGGGTAACATCACCGTCAGGCGAAATCTGTAAATTACCGCTAGCTCCCACCACCTGCACAGATTGCGGGCTGATAATCACATCATCCTGCGGCTTTACACTGCACTGATAATCAGCTTGTGCCTGCCAGGCCGTCAGCATCAATACCGCTAGCCCCGCCGTTCGTAATGCTTTCATTTTAACTAACATAAGACTCCTGAGAAACTGTGCCATCCGGTATTTCTATGGCTATTTATAACGTGCTAATCCCCACCCTGCCAGAATTTACTTTAGACATGAAGGGGAGCTGTCCTAAAAAATGGAGCGGCCAATCCGCTGTGCCAGTAGCTCTAAGGCAGCGGTTCCGGCCAGAGAGTTCCCTGCGTGGTCTAATTCGGGTGACCAAACCGCAATACACAACTCATCGGGTACAATGGCAATAATCCCACCGCCAACACCGGACTTACCCGGCATACCCACGCGGAAGGCAAATTCACCGGCTCCATCATACATACCACTGGTAATCATCAGAGCATTAATCTGTCGCGCCTGCATCGGTGTAATCAGCGGGTCTTGCCCACTAGTACTGCGCCCCTGATTTGCCAGATAGACAAAGCAGCGGGCCAGTTCGACACAACTCATGCGCATGGCGCAATAGTGAAAATAGGTCTGAAGCACCGTCAGTACATCATTGTTGAAATTACCGAAAGACTTCATCAAATAGGCGATGGCCGCATTCCGATCGGAGTTTTCAAATTCTGATCGCGCGACGCGAGTATCGTAGCTAATGCTATCGTCATTCACTAGCTGGCGCACCACTTCCAACATTCGTTGTTTCGGTGCGCTAAGGCGGCTTTGCAACATATCGCAGACTACCAGCGCCCCTGGATTAATAAATGGGTTACGCGGTTTACCTTTTTCTAACTCTAACTGCACCAATGAGTTAAATGGCTGACCTGAGGGTTCTTTGCCAACCCGCTGCCATACTTCCTGTTCCCCGTAACGCGATAATGCCAGAGTCAGACTTAATACTTTTGAAATCGATTGAATAGAGAAGCGCTCATCGGCATCCCCGGCCTGAAATATTGTGCCATCCAACGTACAGACCGCGATACCCAAGTTGTCAGCCGAGACTTCAGCCAAGGCGGGGATATAATCCGCCACTTTCCCCTGACCAATCAGCGGGCGTACCTGCTGCAAGATATCCGCCAACAAGGCATTATCTAAACCTGTTATCACCCCTAAAGCTGCTGCCACAATGATGCTCCCAATCAATCTCCGGTAACCGTTTCCGCTAACTACGCCTGATAAAAACAAAGGCGCCTGCTTAGGCGCCCTTATTGATTATCTACCGTTAAAACGGAAGATCAATCCCACCAGATATCAAACAGTTCACTGGTTTCTACATCTTTCAATTTGCGCGCTTCCAGCCATTTAGTCACTAACGCACGGTGTTCATCCGTGCAATGACCAATTTCTTGCAGGCAAATCAGGCCTTCCCACTGCAAATAGCCGCTGCCATCAAATGCCAGGCCGTTTGCTTCAATAACTTCATCAATGAAAGCATCGACAGTTTCGTCAATAACATCAACACTGGTCCCTTCTGGGAAGGTCCACTTTACAGAAAAACCTAATTCTTGAAACTCATCGATATGCATTTTTTTGCGTAAACGACGACTACGATTATTAGCCATTATTCTTTCCTCTCAAACATCAGATCCCAAACGCCATGTCCCAGGCGCTGGCCACGTAATTCAAATTTTGTCAGCGGACGCGAGTCCGGACGAGGCACATAATCATTCTGCTCTGACAGGTTGTGGTACCCGTTTGCACCTGACATAACCTCCAGCATATGTTCCGCATAATGCTGCCAGTCGGTCGCCATATGGAACACGCCGCCCACTTTTAATTTACTTTTTACCAATTCGACAAAAGGTGCCTGCACGATACGACGTTTATTATGGCGTGCTTTGTGCCATGGATCAGGGAAAAACAACTGAACCATATCCAATGAAGCATCCGGGATCATATTTTCCAGCACTTCGACCGCATCATGGCACATAACCCGCAAGTTACTCAGACCCGCGTCATGAGCTGAGCCCAAGCAAGCACCCACGCCCGGAGAGTGTACTTCTATCCCCAGGAAATTCTGCTGCGGATTACTGGCCGCCATAGTGACCAGCGAGGTTCCCATACCAAAGCCAATTTCCAATACCACGGGCGCTTCACGGCCAAATAAGGCTGTTAAATCAACAGGGGTTGGCTGATATTCTACGCCCATCACCGGCCAGTAGTTATCAAGCGCCAGTTGTTGGCCTTTGGTCAGGCGCCCCTGACGGCGGACAAAACTACGAATACGGCGCATAGCGCGACCGTTTTCATCAAATTCCGGAGATATGACGTCATTTATCATGGTGCTTTCTGTCTGTTGGTTGCGTATACGAACGCGCATTATGCAAAGATACGCCAGTTTATCAACTCTGGCGGTCATAAGTACAAAATTAAGCTGTAAATAATAGATTAATGCCCAAACTGGCTAATTGAATGCCGCTAACGCCGCGGTGGCGCAAGAACGAAAGCATTTCCCCCAAAGTTATTGGTGTTACAGCCAGGCAGCAAGTGAACAAATCCCGATGAGCTTACATCAAGTAAGTGATTCGGGTGAGTGAATGCCGCTAACGCCGCTGTGGCGTCAAGAATGAAGGGGGTTTACAGTCTGGGGAGTCTATGCTGCAATCCAACCCTAATTTATTTCTCTGCCGGATATCGATACCTGCTTATGATGCAAGCGCAACAATTCGCGCACGTGGTACTTGAGTGGTACCAAAGCTTTGGCCGCAAAACATTGCCATGGCAATTGGATAAAACACCTTATCAAGTCTGGCTATCAGAAGTGATGTTGCAACAAACGCAGGTTGCGACCGTCATTCCTTATTTCCAACGTTTTATACTGCGCTTCCCTGATATCCGTGCTTTGGCGGCAGCTCCGCTGGACGAAGTTTTGCATTTGTGGACTGGGTTGGGTTATTACGCCCGCGCCAGAAACCTGCATAAAGCCGCCCAAACTGTTGTTGAACGCCATCAGGGCGAATTCCCCACGACTTTTGATGACATACTCGCACTGCCCGGCATTGGCCGCTCCACTGCGGGTGCTATTTTATCACTCTCTTTGGGGCAACATTTCCCAATTTTGGACGGTAATGTGAAGCGAGTTCTAGCTCGTTGCTATGCCGTTGAGGGATGGCCGGGTAAAAAAGAGGTCGAAGGGCGACTGTGGCAAATCAGTGAAGATGTCACCCCCGCCAAGGGAGTGGGTCAGTTTAATCAGGCCATGATGGATTTAGGCGCAATTGTTTGCACCCGTTCTAAACCCAAATGCGAACTTTGCCCACTGAATATGGGGTGTCTCGCTTATGCCAACCATAGCTGGGCGCGCTATCCGGGTAAAAAACCCAAACAAACAATACCGGAAAAAACAGCCTATTTTCTGTTGCTGCAAAACGGCTCTCAGGTGTGGCTCGAACAGCGGCCTCCCGTGGGATTATGGGGCGGATTGTTTTGTTTCCCACAATTTGCGGAACAAGAGAGTCTGGATAGTTGGTTACAACAACGTGGCATGGTCGCCAGCGAATTACAGCAGTTAACTGCTTTTCGTCACACCTTCAGTCACTTCCATCTGGATATTGTCCCTATGTGGCTGAATACTGCATCAGGGCATGGATGCATGGATGATGGAGCGGGTCTCTGGTATAACTTAGCACAGCCGCCGTCGGTAGGATTGGCCGCCCCTGTTGAGCGCTTATTACTTCAGTTAGCAAAAGAAGAATTAGCAAAAGAAAAGTTAGTAAAACAATAATGGGCAGCACCGCCGTCTACCCCAATAGCTGTATTTGACGATCGTCATCAAAGAGGATTTAGCATGAGCAGAACGATTTTTTGCACGTTTTTAAAAAAGGATGCTGAGGGGCAAGATTTTCAGCTGTATCCAGGCGAAATCGGCAAACGTATCTATAACGAAATCTCAAAAGAAGCTTGGTCACAATGGATAACTAAACAAACCATGCTGATTAATGAGAAAAAGCTCAGCATGATGAATGTAGAAGACCGAAAATTGCTGGAACAAGAAATGGTCAATTTCCTGTTCGAAGGGCAGGATGTTCATATTGAAGGTTATACTCCGCCGAGTCAGTAACCTATTACGGGGCCTATGCTGGCCCCGCTGTTATTTATTCCCTAACGGGGACATTCCTCATCAAGATATGGCTTGTAAGATGAAGAAAATTTTAGCTTTGTTGGTTATTGCACCATTGTTAGTGTCTTGTTCAGGCAATAAAAATCAGGCAGAAAACGAAGCCTTTGTCAAAGACACCAACGGTTTTGAAATTTTAATGGGCCAGTTTGCCCATAACATCGAAAATATTTGGGGATTAAAAGAAGTCTTAATCGCGGGCCCAAAAGATTACGTTAAGTATACAGATCAATATCAAACCCGCAGCCATATCAACTTTGATGCTGGTACCATTACAGTTGAAACTATTGCCACGACTGATCCGGCGGCTCACTTACGTCAGGCGATTATTACCACGTTATTAATGGGCGATGATCCTGGCTCGATCGACCTCTATTCTGATGCTAATGACATCCAGATCAGCAAAGAACCTTTCCTCTATGGGCAGGTACTAGATAACAACGGCGAGCCTATTCGTTGGGAATGGCGAGCTGCACATTTTGCTGATTATTTACTGCAAAACAAAATGCAAAAGCGTACCTCTGGTTTGCATGTTATCTGGTCGGTAACCTTGCAATTAGTGCCGAACCATCTGGATAAACGTGCGCATAAATATTTGCCACTGGTGCGGCAATCGGCTGAGAAATATGGCGTAGAAGAGTCATTAATTCTGGCTATTATGCAAACTGAATCAAGCTTTAACCCATATGCGGTTAGTGGCTCTGATGCACTTGGCCTGATGCAGGTTGTTCAGCATACTGCCGGGCGGGACGTCTACAAACTGAAAGGCAAAAGTGGTCAGCCGAGCCGCAGTTATCTATTTGATCCTGCTAACAATATTGATGCTGGCACAGCCTATCTATCTATTCTGCAAAATACCTATTTGGGCGGTATTCAAAATGCCACCTCGCGGCGTTATGCAGTTATTACCTCCTATAATGGCGGTGCCGGCAGTGTGTTACGGGTATTCTCTAGCGACAAAAACCAAGCGGTTAATATTATTAATAGTATGGCTCCGGGCGATGTATTCCAAACGCTAACCACCAAACACCCATCCGGTGAATCTCGCCGCTATCTGGTGAAAGTGAATAGTGCGCAGAAGAGCTACCGCCGCCACTAATTGTCATGGGTATAAAGGGCACAGTGCGCTGTGCCCTTTTTTATGGCTAAAATTGTGACCAACTGATAACTGTTCAATTTTGAATAACAACTATTCGCAATAAAGTGTTTATAGTATTGATCATTACTCTCTTAACCACAGCTGGCAGATTGAACAAATGGACGTTGGACTTACCGTTTTCGAAATGGTGGTAATCTTCTCCACTATGGTCATTGCCTACATTATTTTTGGTATTACTGGCTTTGGTTCCGCGTTAATTGCCAGTCCGGTTTTAGCACTATTTATCCCTGTAGCAAAAATTGTCCCATTGCTAGCTATTGTTGATATGGTTGCTGCAATCACCAACGTAGCACGTCATAGCCGCCATGCAGACATTGCAGAGCTTAAGCGCTTGGTCCCATTGATGATTCTTGGGAGCCTAATAGGCGCGACAATATTGCTGCGAACCCGCCCCGATATTTTGCTATTAGCATTAGGCATATTTGTTATTTTATATGCAATTTACGCCCTCAGTCGGCGTAAACCGCAAGGGCAATTCAAATCCGCTGCCGCTATTCCTTTTGGCATAATTGGCGGTATTTTCAGTGCATTATTTGGTAGCGGTGGGTTTATATATGCTATTTATTTATCAGGGCGGATAACCAACAAAGATAATTTACGGATTACACAGACAACACTTATCGGCCTAAGCACCTTAACCCGAGTAATTTTATTTGCTCTGGCCGGAGTCTATATGGATTTGTCGATATTATGGATGGTATTGCTATTGGTGCCGGGGATGTTGGTCGGATTAGCAATTGCCAATAAAATCAGCTTAGGGATCAGCCGCGAACAACTGATTAGAATAATAAATATCTTATTGCTGATTTCCGGTACTGTTTTGTTGGTACGCTATTTCGGTTACTGACTATCCAAAGTGGGATAAAGTGACAGCCAATATTCCCATTGGCTGTCTATCTGTCCTCAGATTACTGAGTAATGACATAACCAAAAATACGCCGCCATTCTACATCACCTTTTTCGATATAAACGCCCTGCAATTCCGGGGAGAAGCCCGGCAATAAATTGATGCCCTCTTCCAGCGCCAGGAAATAACGCTGCACCGCCCCACCCCATATTTCACCCGGCACAACACACAACACGCCTGGTGGATAAGGCAAAGCCCCTTCAGCCGCAATTCGCCCTTCCGCTTCAGCAATAGGAATCAGTTCAATATTATCGCGGATAAACTGAATATTGGCATCCTGCGGGTTCATCACGACAGGTGGGAAACTGGCTTTACGGAACATATCCTTTTGCAACTGTTTAACATCATGACTGACATATAAGTTATGCATTTCCTGGCATAACTGGCGCAAAGTATAGCCACGATAGCGCTCTTCATTCTTACGATATATCGTCGGTAATACATCGCACAACAGCGCATCTTGCTCAATATAGCGCTCAAATTGGGCTAACATATCAACCAGATGAGCCATTTTTGCCGGGTTTTCAGCCGGTGTCAGCAGGAATAGGATCGAATTCAGATCGCATTTTTCCGGCACAATACCATTTTCACGAAGGAAAGTTGCCAGTATCGCTGCTGGCACACCAAATTGGGTATATTGCCCGCTGTTAGCATCAATACCTGGTGTTGTTAGCAATAATTTGCAAGGATCAACTAGGTATTGATCTTGATTATAACCTTCAAATCCATGCCAACGCTCATTAGGCACAAAATTAAAGAAGCGAGCATCATTAGCAATAATATCTGTATCGTAATCCTGCCAATTCTTACCCCCTACAGTGGGTGGAATGAATGGCCGTAACATTGAGCAGCGCTCTAATAATAATTTACGGGCCTCAATACCGAGCTTTACACAATCCATCCACATGCGGCGGCCACTGTCGCCGGAATGTATTTTGGCATTCACATCTAACGCGGCGAATAAAGGGTAAAACGGGCTGGTTGATGCATGCAGCATAAACGCATTGTTAAAACGCTTATGGTTACAGTGGCGTTTTTGCCCTTTTATATGGTTATCTTTTTTATGCACTTGAGAAGTCTGAGAGAAACCAGCCTGCTGCTTATGCACTGACTGAGTCACAATAATCCCAGGGTCATTTTCATTTAATTCTAGCAATAGTGGCGAGAAATCCTTCATCATCGGAATAAATTGCTCATAACCGACCCACGCAGAATCAAACAAAATGTAATCACATAAATGACCAATACTATCAACCACCTGACGAGCGTTATACACAGTGCCATCATAAGTGCCTAACTGAATGATTGCCAATCTGAATGGCCGTGTATCATTCACATGTTCAGGAGCCACTTCAGCGAGTTGCTGACGTAAATAACGCTCATCGAAACAGTGCGCATCGATGCCACCAATAAATCCAAATGAATTACGAGCAGTTTCTAAATAGACTGGCGTCGCCCCCGCTTGAATCAGTGCGCCATGATGGTTAGATTTATGGTTATTTCTATCAAATAACACTAAATCACCACGGGTCAATAAAGCATTAGTAACCACTTTGTTGGCCGATGAAGTCCCATTCAGTACAAAATAGGTTTTATCTGCATTAAAGACCTTAGCTGCATATTTTTGTGCATCTTTTGCCGCACCTTCATGGATAAGCAAGTCACCCAATTTGACATCGGCGTTACACATATCTGACCGGAAAATCGTCTCACCATAGAATTCAAAAAACTGACGGCCAGCAGGATGTTTACGGAAAAACTCACCACCTTGGTGCCCAGGGCAAGCAAAGGTTGAATTTTTCATCTCGACATATTTCTTTAATGTTGAGAAAAAAGGTGGTAACAGATTTTTTTGATATTCGCTGGCAGCAGCCTCAACCTGAGCATTGTAAAATGCTTTATTTGCCTCACCGAGTGTGATGACACCCTTAATAAGGGGCAAATAATCCGTAGAAACCGTCTGTTCTGCCGTAACAGCAATAAAAGTAGGAATAGCAAAACCCAAATCATTGAGCTTCGACAATATACCGGCACTCGCATCTTCCACCGACATCACCACGGCGGCAACATCTGTGAAATCGGTCTGATTGAGGTATACCACTCCCCGCTGACTTTCTACATAAGAAGCCAAACGAGCACTTGTTGCTATTTTTAACTGTGTCATGTCACTTACTCTCAAACGGTCAGGTATGAGTCTGCCACTTTGGCATATAGATGGCATCATATTGATGAATCATATGAATTACCGGCAAATTGATATCTTTAAACGCATTTTTCCCAGCAGAAATAAAAGCCAGAATAGTGAGTGAACTGGTCTCAGCATCGACCAATAGACATCAGTAAAATCAGAGGATTAGCTCTATTTTTAATAATGTCTAACAGTGAGCAACACATAGCCTTACCGCATGAAAAAGGTAAAAGACTTAACCGAAGTGAAACGGAGGAAGTGGCACATGAGGCGCTTAATATGCATTGGATAGTGTAAAACTGCCATAACCGCCCCCCTGCTTAAATTCTCAAAATTATATGGACTAGAGGAATGAATAGTAACGCTAAATTCGCGCAATAATTACATGTTTATGGGAGCGATTCAATCCTTGAAGTTCAATAAAAATTCATATTTAGTGAATATCTAAGCCATTGTTATCTAATAAACTGGAAAATAAAAAATCTATAAATCAATCAGATAAAACCGCCTATCACGATGAAAAAATATCACACCAACATTTATTAGCCACCTTTTGCATGAAAAGAGAGCAACCGATCGCCTTTATATGAGAAACTCATTGACGATTTGGTGCCAATACGGTTTAATGCGCCCCGTTGCCCGGATAGCTCAGTCGGTAGAGCAGGGGATTGAAAATCCCCGTGTCCTTGGTTCGATTCCGAGTCCGGGCACCACTATTCCATAAACGGACGTCTACTGACGTCCGTTTTGCATTTTAAATCCTGCTGTTACTGCTGTCGTCCCCCTACTCCATATCAACTGAATTCAATCTGATTCTACCTAGATCAAGTTACACCTATAGACATAAATGCGGGTGCAGTCCAGTTAGATAATGATTATATCCACAAAGTCTATTCCAGAGGCTATCCATGGCACTCACCGATGTGAAAGTGCGACCGAAGATAAACCTTACAAACTGACTGACAGCGCTGGCATGCATTTGCTAGTTCATCCCAATGGGCCAAAAATACTGGTGGCTACGTTATCGCTATCTCGGCAAAGAAAATACCCTAGCATTAGGGGTCTACCCCGCCCTCTCACTTTCAGAGTCGCGGGCTAAACGCGACGCCGCACGCAAATTAATTGCCGATGGCTCCGACCCCAGTGAGGTCAAGCGTTCGACAAAGGCTTTACCCGATGCCACTCAAACATTCGAAGCTATTGCCCGGCGCTGTGGTGTTTCGGCTTACTGCTGCCAGACCTTGCGTACACCATAAACACTGTAGTTTTCTTCGTATATCTAACGAACCGGCCTTGTTTACTTTACCAAGCTCATTACATTATCTATTTACCGACGGAAGGGTGGAATTTCCCTTGTTTCAGTTCTTCACGCAGGATGGCATGTTCATCTTCGGTAAATTTATATTTTCTCATAATCAGAATGCGTATTACTGCGCCTAAAGCAGGTAGCAGAGAAATACAGAAAAACAGGCCATTTAATGTCCATTCCGACTGAGCCACATTGGGTATATAGCCCAATACTGATAAAATCAGGCCAGAAAGCCCGCCAGCAACAGCAACTGAGAGTTTACCGACAAAAGTCTGCCCAGAGAAAGTGATAGCAGCACAACGCTTACCGGTATGGTAATAAGAATATTCCACCGTATCAGCAATCATTGCGGAAATAAGCGGGTTGGTCATCATGAAAATTGCTGTAATCACGGCTAACCAGACCATTACATAGACCACATTGTGATAACCGGTAAACCAGAAACCGATGCGAGCTATTATCTCCAACACACACAGAGCAATGAATAAATCTCTCTTTTTAAAGTGACGGGTTAAGAATGGAGTGCCAAGGCAAGCTAGCGCACAGGCAAAAGTAATTAAACCTATAACAGAAACTAATTCAGCATCTTTCATATTATAGGTGAAGAAGAAAATATAAAATGTGTTAACGATGTTAGAAAAAACGTTCATGAAAAAGGCGCTAAGTATAAAAAATAGCGGCTTATTTTGCCAAACGACAATAAAGGTCTGCTTTAAGGTGATTTTTTCAACTACTGTGACTTTGACGCGCTCTTTGGTATTAAAGAATCCATTTAACATCAGTATCACCCCCAATGTCATGAGGATGACAACACCAGCAAGGTAGCCGCGGTCAGCACTGTTCTCTGCAAACAGTCCACTGATATAAGGGAATAAAACCATTGTGGCACCAATACCGGCATTAACACCGAGCATTGCACAAGTTGCTGTTTTGGCACGTTCTTGCGGCTCATCCGTCATTACTGTGCTCATTGACCAGAATGGAATATCAGAGAGGGCATATAATGTTCCCCATAAGATATAGGTGACACCGGCATATATTGTTTTCGTCATCAGGCTGGCTTCGATATTATAAAATGCAGCCACGGTGACGATGAAAATCAAAAAAGGTGTAAACATCAAGTATGGACGGAATTTTCCACGCCGCATATTAATGGTATCCATCACACCAGCAATCAATGGGTCATGTACTGCATCCCATACCCTGGCGATTAAGAAAATCATACTTGCTGCTACTGGTGAGATTCCCATAATATCAGTGTAGAAAAAGAGAATAAAACTGCCTACCAGCCCAAAACTGAAGCACTGGCCCATTCCATACCCAAAATAAGAAGCAAGTTCTTTCATTGGGATTTTTGCACCTGAATGATTTATGTTCATTCTTAGCCTTTATATTATGTGGGGTACAGGTGAACTTTCTAAGTTCCGCTGTGGCAATATATAGGTTTTAGAAGCCATAACGGAATAGTCTATTCTTATTTTGTTAGCATTTTGATTATTTCTATTTCTGCTGGGTCATAAGCAATGCCTTCTTCATTTAAGACATCATGGAACCAGCGTTCACTATAGTTATTATCTCTGCGTTTTATTTCAGGCCACGGAATATAAGTTTGCGTTTTCCCTTTAACTAAACCCCATTGATAACAACCAATTCCTTCAGCCTTAAACAAAGGTAATTGGTCTTGTACTTTCGATTCTGCGTGACGTGCCAACCATTCAGTACACAGCATCGGGCGTTCATATTCCTTCAGGATTCCGATCGATTTTTTCATCAAATCTAGCGGCACATAGGCATGGAAAGAAATAATGTCGGACAATTCCAGTGCCCGGCGATCTGTCGGATGCTCATAAATCGGGGCATCGAGATCTAGAATATTGGCAATATGCCAGGCAGCTACAGTTAATGGTTGTGATGGGTTAATTTCCCGCGCCCAAGTAAATGCTTTTTCCATTAGCTGGTGGCTGTATTCTTCCAGTGCAGAGTCAAAGGCTTCTTCACCTGTTAAGGTGAAAATCATGCGGTTAGTGGGTTCGTTGTAAAGATCCCAAATAGCGATCCGTTCGTCTTGAGCGAAATGACCAATAATATCTTTGATGTAAAGCTCTACATGCCCCCATAAGTAAGGTTGCATTACGATATTACGACCAGGGCTGGCAGCGGCTTGGCTATTATGCAAACCGGGAGTCGGTTGCTTCTGTTGCCCAATATAAGGATGATCACCAGAAAATCCGCAATCATCCATTAGGGTCAACATCACTTTGATGCCAGCACCTTGACAAATATCGAGAAATTGTTCAATGCGAGCTATTAATCCATCACGGTCTAGCTGCCAGACCACAAAAGGTAAATTGGTGCGTAGCGTGTTATATCCCGCGTCAGCGGCCCATTGTAGTTCTTGGGCAATGTTTGCAGGATCGAAAGTATCTCGTTGCCACATTTCGGTCCAGTTAACTGCGGTACGTGGTAGGTAGTTAAAGCCACACAACCAGCCCTGTTTTTTATGCCATTCCCATGACTTTTCTTCAGACCATTTATTCATTTTTATTCTCGCTCGATAAATTATTAGCTCATTAGCTAATATATTAGCTAATTGAATAATAACAATGAGCTAATGCTTTAAGAGTGAGCTGATTCACGAAATTATTTTCACAGACAAACATAAGTTGTTTAATATCAATCAGTTGTTTTTTTAACAAAGTTAGATAGGTGGGAATTCTGATAAATGGAGTAAATACATGAGAGGTGAACTTAGCGGAAAGCTGATGCCTAATCCTGTTGACTAAAATCTGTTAGTATAAAAAGAGATGAAACATAGCCAGTATGAGTAAAATATGAGTAAAAAAACTAAAGTTACCATGAGTCACATTGCGGCTAAGGCGGGAGTCTCTCAATCGACGGTTTCATTGGTGTTGAATGGTTCCTACAGTATCAAATTAGCCGACGACACTAGAGAGAAAGTGCTGCGTATTGCCCAGGAAATGGGTTATGTCCATAAAGCAGTAGATCGACCGGTAGTGAGAGAAAAAATAGCATTAATAATTAATGGTTTAATCAATCACGACCCCTTTATTGAAGCCGTGAGTGCGGTTCAGCAGGCGGCTTGGCAACATAACAAACTATTGGCTATTTTTGATCAGGAAAATGAACCCGAACATTGTATCGCTTTGGAAGAGGAAATCAGTGGAGGAGGTTATCAGGGGGTGATTTATGCATCCTGTATGACTAATCAACTGGCACCGATGTTCCACAATTTATCTATTCCAATGGTAATGTTGAATGGTTATAGTCCTGAGCTGCCCGATGTCCCTTGTATATTACCCGCAGATAAGATTGGTGCTTATAAAGCCACCAGTCATTTATTAGATCAAGGATATAAACGGATTGCTATCTTGGCGGGTGAGTTGTGGATGGATGCGACCAATGATCGTATTTACGGTTATCGACAAGCCTTAATAAACCATGATATTTGCCCTGACGAACGCTATATCCAAGTCACCAACTGGTCATTAAAAGAAGCTTATAATAAAACATTGGTGTTACTGGCACTGACTCCTCGGCCAGAAGCCATTTTCTGTAGCAGTGACTATATCGCCTTGGGATGTTATCAGGCGATTTTGTCACAAGGGTTACATATTCCTGATGATATAGCGGTAGTTGGCTATGATAACCAAAGTATCGCTTCAGAACTCACCCCTGAATTAAGCTCAGTAGATTTACCCTATGGCGAAATGGGGGAACTGGCATTGCACACCTTGCTGAAAATTACACAACAGCAGTCTCTGTTATCATTGAAAATGAGAGTGGAGGGGGAGTTGGTCATTCGTCAGTCTTCAATAAGACCGGTTAAATAGCTCATTACCTATCGCTGCGACCAAGTGTAATATCAGCTATTTGTTCACATGATTTTGTTTACATAACGCCGCTATTACACTTGCAGTGAATCTGTCTTTTAATACTTCAGTAGAGCCTTTCAAATGAGGGAGATTTAGTCATTAATACTATATTAAACGTCTGTTTTCGAAGAAACTAAACTCCAGATAACACATATCTTATTTCGCTAACAGCGTTCAGCATCAGGCCCTTTGGTTAAGGTATAACGTAGATTTTGTCTAATGGCTTCAATTGACAAAATCCAGAATACAGTGCCAAAAAATTCAGAAATCAATGCTTCTGGGCCTGCAACCCATAACCATCCAGATAATCCGAGTAAAGGAACGACTAAACCATGTGCAAATACAGAAACACCGATACCAAAAACGATCTCGTGTAACATTTTTACTTTGGGAAGATATTCTGCAATTACGCAGTATATAATAGCGATGACTATTGAAAGATAATATGAACACCATTACCACCCCAATTAAGCGTGTAATCCATCCAATGGTAAGTCATCGGGTCAATATTTACCCCCTATTTTTCATAGTAATACTACGGATGGCGGTATGGTTTTAGCGGTTCTTAATGGCAGTATTGTTTCAAAACCAGATTTGACTAAAGCTGAAAAAATACCCGCAATAACACCAATGTAAATAGCAAGGCTGACATGTCTAGTATTTTTTAGTCAATTCAAAAACATTGAACATTTGATTTCCCTTAATATTAAAAATTAATATAGGGGAAAATAAATAGATGAATAAATTTTTGCTTAGTAGACAATATGTTTTATGGCAAATTGAGATACTGAGCCACATCACCCGTCTAAGCTAAAACTTATCCGAACCAATAAACCACTTAATAGCTCACTGTGTAATAACTCTGGGTGGGCTTTATGGTAAGTCGTCATGTCTTTTACAGGAATGGGAAAATTCGGCCCTGCCAATCAAAACCAGCGATGTGGTCTGGATCCCGCCAGATGTCAAACACTGGCATGGCGCATCCGCAACAGAGCCGATGGTGCATATTGCTGTTTCAGAATCACAGGACGATAAAACCGTGACGTGGATGGAAAAAGTCACGGACGACCAGTACCCACGATAATGAAATACAGTTTTTGCATTTTCTCTGAAACAGAACTGCACTGAGATATTCATGAACGGCAGACGAGTGAAATACACTGAGCTCAAAAATATTATTGATATCAGATGCAAAAAACCCATCCATTAATTAGCCCTGCTTATTAACTCATTCATTTTAGCAGCATAGTCATTTGTGAAAATCTCTCTATGATTCAATTATCCGCGATGACATGAGGAAAATATATTGAAAGCCTTACTGAAAACACTCACCGCCTGTATGTTGGTGGGCGGATTGGTTTCTCAATCTGCCTTTGCTGCCCCCACAGACCCTTTGGTTATTCAGTCTCAGGGAAGTTTTGCCGCAGGTGGTGCTGTCGTTACGACACCAGGGCAGTTTGATGCGAAAAAACCGCTGGATCCGGCAGGCCAGACCTATCATGGCGATCACGCCGCTGTGTTTTATCAGATCCCAGAGAACCCACACAAATATCCCATTGTGATGCTGCACGGTGCCGGACAGTCCGCCCGGACATGGGAAAGCACACCGGACGGCCGCGAGGGTTTTCAGAACATCTTCCTGCGTCGTGGTTTCTCGACCTATCTGGTTGATCAACCACGTCGGGGTAACGCCGGGCGCAGTATGGTGGAGGGGACTGTCAAACCGCTTGCCGATGAGCAACTATGGTTTAATCAGTTCCGTCTGGGTGTCTTGCCCGATTTCTTCGATGGCGTTCAATTTGCCCATGATAAAGAAACATTAAACCAGTATTACCGCCAGATGACCCCCAACACCGGCCCCTTTGATATCAACGTGATTTCAGATGCCATGTCAGCCGTCGTGGATAAATCCGGCCCGGCCATTTTGTTTACCCACTCTCAGGGTGGTGGCCCCGGCTGGTTTACCGCGATGAAGAACGCCAACGTAAAAGGGATAGTCGCGTTTGAACCTGGCAGCAGCTTTGTCTTTCCACAAGACGAAGTCCCGCCGCCAACCAAGAACGCCTTTGATACCCTAACGGGGGAGTCGGTGCCTCTGAACCAGTTTATGGCACTGACTAAAATCCCTGTGCTGATTATCTACGGCGACAATATCCCGGATAAACCGACGGTCTTGCCTGCACAGGATAGCTGGCGCGCCCGGTTGGCTGTTGCGCGTCAATGGCGGGATGTAGTGAATAAACATGGCGGAGACGTGACGGTTATCCATCTGCCGGAAATCGGCATTAAAGGAAATACCCATTTCCCCTTCTCTGATTTGAATAACGTTGAAATCGCCGATCTGGTCTCAAAATTCCTGAAAGATAAAAACCTTCAATAATCAATAAGTCGTGGAGTCGTTGGTGACTCCACTATTGCTTATAGCGGAGCGCATTCAACAACAACGTAAACGCTGGGGAAGTATGCTGCCGATTAGGATAGTAAAGGTGGTAACCCGAAATAAACGGACACCAATCTTGCAGAACGGTGATTAACCGCCCGGCTGCAATATGCTCGCTAACAATATCCTCAGGTATGTAGGCAAGACCGATACCGCACAGTGCGGCATTGAGTCGTAAGGCGATATTATTAAAAACTAACTGCCCATCCACCCGAACTTTAATTTCCCTTCCCTCTTTTTCAAACTCCCAGGGGAAGATGCCACCATAGGTCGGTAAGCGAATACTAATACAATTATGGTGAGTTAGTTCCTGAGGATGCTGCGGCACTGAATGTGTAGAAAAGTAATCCGGTGAGCCGACAACAACCATCCGAATATCCGGGCTGATGCGTACCGCGATCATATCCTTGGCTATCTGCTCTCCGAGCCGGATACCGGCGTCATAACGTTCCGACACAATATCTGACAGCCCGTAATCGACCATCAGTTCGATACGAATATCCGGGTATTCCGCCAGAAATGCTGACAGTGCAGGCTGAACGATATACACCGCTGGGTGTTCCCCCGCCGTTATGCGAAGAGTGCCTGCCGGGCGTTCTTTCTGTGCTTTTAGCCGCGCGATTTCGGTTTCAATTTCCGCAAGTCGCGGCGAAAGCAGATTAAGAATTTGTTCTCCAACTTCTGTGGGAGAAACGCTGCGCGTTGTGCGAGTGAGTAACCGCAAACCCAGTTTCTCTTCAAGCCCCCTGATAGTCTGACTCAGTGCTGACTGAGAGACACCCAGCTTCGCTGCTGCCCGGGTGAAGCTACGCTCTTTGGCGACCATGACGAAAGTGGCCAGATCATTGTAGTTTTCCATTCTATTTATTAGTCCAACTAATAAAGGCATGCAGATTATAGCACCTAATCTTATTACAGCGTGTGCGTTATGCTTCCTGGGACAGGTACATTTACACAGGACAAGACCATGAACACGGTAACATTGAATAACGGTATTCAGATGCAATTGCTGGGATTTGGTGTCTTTCAGATGACAGACCCCGCCGAATGTGAGCGGGCTGTTATTGATGCCATAGAGACCGGATATCGCCTAATTGATACTGCCGCCTCTTACCAGAATGAGACTCAGGTGGGTAATGCCCTGAAACAAAGCGGCATTGCCCGCAATGAACTCTTTGTCACCACTAAGCTCTGGTTGCAAGACACCAGTTATGAAGGCGCAAAAGCACAATTTGAACGATCACTGAATCGTCTACAGCTTGATTACGTTGATTTGTATCTGATTCACCAGCCCTACGGTGACGTTCATGGTGCGTGGCGTGCAATGGAAGAGTTGCTTGCTGCCGACAAAATCCGAGCGATTGGGGTCAGTAATTTTCATCCCGACCGCCTCGCGGATCTGATGGCGTTTAACCCCATTCCTCCCGCAGTCAATCAGATTGAGGTTAATCCGTTTAACCAACAGCTTCATGCCGTGCCGTGGATGAACAGTCGGGCTATCCAGCCTGAAGCCTGGGCACCTTTTGCAGAAGGCCGCAATGGTCTGTTTCTGAATCCCCTGTTGACAGAGATTGGCAAGAAATACGCCAAGAGTGTCGGCCAGGTCGTCCTGCGCTGGATCTTTCAACGTGGCATCGTTTCACTGGCTAAATCCGTTCACAAGGAGCGCATGATTGAAAATTTCAACATCCTGGATTTTGAACTCAGTGCGATGGAGATGACGCAGATAGCGGCAATGGATACGGCCACTAGCGCCTTCTTTTCTCATCGTGACCCGGCAATGGTTGAGTGGTTGGCCAATCGCAAAATGGATGTTTGATCACCCGCAGATACAGTTCAGCAGGAAGGAGTTATCACAGGTGCTGCGCCTAATAGAAAAGCGTGGCGCTCTGGAGAAAATGCGTAAAGTGCGCAATCCTGTAATCAGATTTTCCGCTATGTCATTGCTACTGGCCGGGCCAACGGGTCAACAAGACTCGTGATATTAGCGGCTTACAGGAGCCCTCTGCTAGCTCACTCGGCCCTAAACCATGCTCACTACTATCGATAATGATCAACACGTTATATTCCAGATGGGTTAGCCCATACTCACGTAACAGTGCATTTGCATTATCATTGAACAACTTGTACCGGAGTTTGACCAAGCGAACTAATCCAGTTTGACGACGGGAAAATCATGACGCCGACGTTGATTTACCGCCAGGTGCGATTCAATTGCCAGAAAGCTGTCTGAGGTGCATTGATTATCTTTCATTTACATATGTTACATATGTAACAAAAATCAAAAAAGATGTCTTGCTCTTTGCCAGGAGTTTTTAGGTTGGGTTCAAGACTAATGGTATGCGTAAGCGCACTCAAAGAATGTAAAGAATAACAACAATTGACAATAATAATCATTCACATCTACAATCAGCGATATGCGCGATTTAAAATATAAAAATATATTCATTACAACAACAACACTGATAATTTTTATTGTTGTTTGGCAACTGGTTAGCTTATCAGGGAAATTTAGTGTTTATATTTTACCCAAACCCATTACGGTTGTAAAAACAGCCTATGAACTGCTGGTATCAGGTGAACTAATTCGGCATTTGCTAATTAGCCTAGAACGTATTTTCTGGGGATATTTACTTGCTATTATTATTTCATCAATCTTAACATTGCTACTCTGCTCCAGTAGTGTGATCAAAAGTATCATTGACCCACCATTGAACTTTTTAAGACAAATCCCACCTCTCGCACTGTTACCATTATTACTTGCTTGGGTTGGCATTGGGGAAGAGCAAAAAATAGCCGTTATTATTTTGGGATGCTTGTTCCCTATTTTATTTAATTTTATCGGTGGTGTGGAACAAGTTGATAAAAAACTTATTGATGTTGCTAAAGTATTAAACTTCAATCAATCAGAAATATTTTATCGCATTTATTTACCGTCGGCCTTGCCCTCTATTTTAATAGGGTTAAGAGTCGGTTTAGGTTTTAGTTGGCGGTCACTCGTCGGAGCTGAATTAATTGCTAGCAGTGCGGGTCTGGGCTATATGATGCTTGATGCTGAATCCTTAGCCAGAACGGATATTATTTTGGTTGGCGTGTTCGTCATAGGTTGTATGGGCATGCTTACCGATTATCTATTATCTAAATTAATCAATAAATTGTCACCTTGGCATGCTCAAGAAAAATGAAAAAGCAGCGACTATGAATATTCAAAATTTATCTATTCATTACCCTAGCAATCAAGGCATTATCAAGGCGTTAGAAGATATAACCTTATCTCTTGATAAAGGGACGTTTTTGACAATTATAGGTAAGAGTGGTTGTGGGAAAAGTACACTTTTACAGGCCATTGCTAATTTATGTCAAATAGATTTTGGTCAAATAACTCATGCGAATAATAAAACCCCGAGTATTGGTTTTATTTTTCAAGAACCACGTCTTATGCCTTGGCTTACTGTAAAAGAAAATATTTCTTTTGGTTTACAACACTTAAAAAAGAAAAAACCAGAAGTAATAAAAAAAAGAATTGATGACATATTACAATTAGTCAAATTAGAGAAATGTGGTTATATGTACCCAAATCAGCTATCCGGAGGGATGAAGCAGCGAGTATCTATTGCTCGCACTTTGGTGACTCAGCCAGATCTCTTATTATTAGATGAGCCCTTTTCAGCACTTGATGCCTTTACTAAAAGAACATTACAAAATGAACTGCTTTCTTGGTGGAAAGATACAAGTAGCAGCGTCATTTTTGTCACCCATGATATAGAAGAAGCCATATTACTCGGACAAAGAGTTATTGTAATGGATGATGGGAGAATTACTGAAGATTTACTTATTGATTTAAAATATCCTCGCGAAATAGATCAAGACGAAGTTGTCAAAATGCGCCGTTATCTTACCGATAAACTCATGCCCAATTAACAAGAGAAATTTTTACTATGCAACACTTGATAAAATCTATTTTATTGGTAATCACTTTTATTATTCAAATACCAGCATTTGCTAATGATGCTGACACATTAAATATCACTTATGTGACGTCACCGTTTAATATGCCATCCATTATTATGCGCGAAAAAGGTTTTTTAGATAATGAAGTTGCAGTTTACAACAAACAAGTGAATAACTCCGTTATCACTTCAGGAGCAAAGCAGACCCAAGCAATGGCTGCTGGTAAAATTGACATTGCCAGTGTGCTGGGATCCTCATCCGCCATTTTAGCAAAAGCTAATGGTGCTCCAATTGAAATTATTGCTGCATTTTCTCGTGGCCCAAAAGCTTATACAGTTATGACTATGGATAAAAAAATTAAAAGTATTAGTGATCTAAAAGGCAAGAAAGTTGCGGGGCCAAAAGGGACGGTACTCAATCAATTGTTAGTCTCGGCACTGAAAAGTCAGGGACTTACCCTTAATGATATTGAATACATCAACATGGACATTCCTGCAGCAAGTGCGGCGTTACTATCAGGTAAAGTCGATGCCGCCACTCTTGCTGGGGCTCATGTAATCGATGCTGAAAAATCAGGTGCTGTATTACTTGCTGATGGTGAAGGGTTAATTAATCCAACAACGGTTATCGCCGCACGTTCTGATTGGGTAAAAAACAATCCAGAACTAGTAAAAGCCTATTTTTCTGCCCATTTGAAAGCTATTGATTTCATCAAAAAATATCCAGATGAAGCATTGGAAATTACAGCTAAAGAACAAAAACTAAGCTTGGAAGATGCTAAAAAACAATTTTTGTTGTACGACTTCAACCCTGTGCTGACCTCAGTTGATATTAAAAACTTAAATGAAGATCAAGATTTCATGATTGAAAATGGTATGTTACAGGGCACCAAACGTATTGATATTGCAAAAGATTTAATTTCCACGTCAGTGTATAAATAACGAACGGAAAAATAAATTATGAAATTTTCGATTTTAGATCCTGTGATCATTGAACCTAATTCAACGTCAGCAAAAGCACTACAGAGTTCTATTGATTTGGCTAGATATGTCGAATCTCTCGATTTTGCTCGTTATTGGATTGTCGAGCATCACGGTGTGCATTATGAAGCGACACCATCACCCGAGATTCTTGCATCAGCAATTTTAAGCCAAACAAAAAAAATTAACGTTGGGGTGGGTGGCTTTTTACTTAACAATTACAGCCCTTATAAAGTTGCTCAGATAATCAAAAGCTTAAATGCACTCTATCCTGATAGAGTAGATTTTGGTATTGGGCAATCGTCATCAGGTCAATTACAAGACTTTGCTCTGCAAGCAAATCGTGTATCTGAACCTAATTATAATCCTGACCAAGCAATGGATGAATTAATACGCTGGTTAGCTAATGATTTTGAAGCTGATAATCCGTTCTCAACCATCCCGATAATGCGAGATGAATCTAATTATGACAATATTTGGGCGCTAGTAGTGTCCGAATATAGTGCTAAAAGAGCCGCAAGCCTTGGTATTAACCTTGCTTGTAGTGCGTTCCATCAACCAGAAAAAGCGGTAAATAGTATTGCGACTTATCGTCAAAATTATCAACACACGATGAAATATAGCACTGCCAGTAAACCAAAAGATTTACTCGCTATTCGATTAATCGTTGCAGATACTCAAGAAGAAGCAGAAAAAATGGCGATGCCGATGCGCCATATATTCCATCAACGCAGAAACCTTAATATTATGCCTCTTACTATGCCAACAATAGATGAGGCAATTGCTGATGCAGGGGGAATATGGCCTGCAGAAACTTCGCCTTGGCCAATGTATGTCATTGGTGACAAAGAGCAGGTATATGCAAAACTGAGTAATATGATAGAGCAGACAGGCGTTAATGAAATCATGTTACAAGACGTTTTACCCACATTCGATATTCGCAAAAAAATGTATGCCAATGTGGCAGAATTGGCGCATAAATTACGCTAAGAAGTAGAAAGCACCGGGCGGTTGCTAAGCTGAACCAATGACCGGTGCTGATTATCGAACAAATGAACACCGCTGATGGCCCATGGATTGCATTCCAACACATGAAAATGACCGTCACTGTCTTCGATAAAGTCAAAGCCCACTTGGCCGCTGTAGCTGGTTTCACAGACAAACAGCTGAAGAAATTGGCGCACCGGTTCAGGGGGCATTCGCTGAAAGTAAATCCCCGAGCCACAGTCCACACGGTAACGAGAAAGCATCAGATGCTGCCTGCTGCGACCACATAAAGAGATTGCGTTGACCGGTAAACCACGATATTCGGCGATAAATGCTCAATTCCTGCGGATGAGTCATCGCGGAAAGCTTCTCCATTAAAGGACAATCATTCGGCTTTACCTTGCTAGACTCATCGCACTTCAATTATGACACCGAACCTACATGCCGGACATGTCGTTACTGATCAGTGACTTCAGACCAGAAAAAACCTTGCGCCTTCAATCACACTGAAATTTTTCGCCGCAGTACAGCACAAGTTTTATATTAAAGGAAAAGGCCCTAAGATCACAGATAGGGCCAATGCTCCATAGACTACTCAGTCGAGGGGACTATTTTAAAACCTAATATCAGAGCGTTGCGTGACATATTATTAATCTAAGAGTAGCCGGTTCTAGTGGTAACACACGAAAATACTAAGCTAATTATTTTAATAATATGCTAAATAAAACCGGCCCCTTATTTGTCAATTCGAGACAGTTATTTCCCACATTAATGAATATTCACTGCGCGTTAGAGGGCTGTGCCAGCAATGCATACCGGTTCAGAAGTTGGGTAAACCGGCTGTCTATCTGTTGGCTCAGTGCCAATGGCGGAGTTTGCCCTGACTCTAACTGCTCCTGATACTGCCGCAACAACTCTTCCAGTGGCACAGTCTGTGTTAGCGGCTGCTGGATAGCATAGACGGCAGATTTCAGTTCAGAGACAGTCATATATCCACGTTTTTTCTCATCCAAACTGTTCAGACGCTCAGCCAACTGCCGCAAGCGGTCTTGCGCCAGCGCGTAATGTTTCAGCTCCACCAATGGGGCAGCCCCACTCTCTCTTTGCTGCTGCCAGAAGGTACTCAACCGTTTGACCTCTGGATTAGCAGGCCACAGCTGTTGCGCCTGCGCTAATAGTGCATCACCCTGCCCCTGCGCCCATAAAGGTGGTAAATGTGCCAGCTGATCCAATTGCGCTGCACTGGCCTGCAACACGGGTTCCGCCAGCCGCGCCCACTCGATATCTGAGGCCTGATTCTTCAGTTCATCCATTGATTTAGTTGTTAACGGTGCAGGTAAAGGCGCAGCGCGAGCTAACAATGCCTCTTCCAGCGTAGCGGATGACCATGACTGCCAGATAGCAAAACTGCCCGCCATTAACACCGCCATCAGCGATAACCCGGCAACAAAACCCTGCCCAGCCTTCCAGCGCGGAGGCGACGGCGGTGCGGACAATACCACCTGAACACTCGGTGGAGCCGGTTCGTTGACAATATAAACCAGTGGCTCTGGCTCACTGACTGCGGCAGATGACAATGTGGGCTGCATTTGTGGTTCAGAGATATCAGCGTGTCGCGCCGGAACCGTCAACCGGTCTGGCGTATCAGAACTCGCCTCGGCACTTTCCAGACGCAATGCTGCGTTATGCAACATCAGGCGAACACCATCTAATTTACTCAAATGCTTGAGTTCTAAAGTTTGTAGTTGAGTACACAGTTGCTCCAGCGCACGTTCAGCCCGATACACCTGAGCCAGGTCGCCATAGCACAGTGTCATGGTGCGCCAGACTTGCTGTAATCGGTCACTCAACCAAGCCAGTAACGCTACTCGGGCATGAGTTTGTGGTGGCCACAATGCGCTCCATTGATGAGATAGCAAGCCCGCCAGCAGCTCCAGCCCTTCACATAATCCTGCTAGCCCGGCAATATGAGTTCGCGCCAGGGTAAAATCTACCGTGGTCTGCAACTCAACACCGTTTTGGCGGAACAGCGCTAAACAAAGCTGCTCAACCCGCGCCCAGTCAACATCGGGGCGGGCGGGATGATGTAACTTGCCAATTTCGTCACGTAAGGCGCTGAATTCAGTAAAATGGCGGGGATCACCGCCAGTTTTCAACGTACGCTCGGTATTCGGTGCCATAGTTTGTCTTCCCTGATAAAACATTAAAACGACTCCCTCGGATCGAGGTAGTGTTGTTGCTTAAGATGGCGCATCAGCACCCGGCCTTCTGGCATAAACGCCGTGCCATACCGCACTAGCCCCAGCCCTTTCAGCTCGGCCTCAATGCCGTATTCCAAATGCCCCGGCGCGGTCTGTGGCAATAAAAACACCTGTAAACTTTTTAGCCGCGGCTCGTATTTCAGCAACACATCTGAGAGGGTATCAATTAACTGATGAGCGGTCCCCGGCATGCCTTGCAATATTTTAGTCATATCCGGAAGCCCGAAATCAGGTAAATGAGAAATGGTTCCAGCCCGGGAATTGAGTATCCGCTGGATATTATCCAATACCGATAATATGACCTGTTCTTCTTCACTCACGATATTGAGTGGTAAATCACCGCTGAAGTTACCGGTGAGGATTTCATACAGAGAGGGGGAGTTTTGGTCCATATATTTACCTGACTGAAAATATATTACGTCCATCATTATCAGTACAACAAGATAGTAACTAACTAAACTTATAGAAAGTAATTCATCACTGTCATTATTTTTAAGTAAGAACACGTCATCATAAAACTAAAAATAAGAAAATCTAGCAGTAAATTACACCCAATATAATTTAATTTAATATAAAAAAGGATAAATAGCCAATCACAAAAATACATCTAATCATTACAATAACCCCCTATTGGCATAACTCTAACAGGGAGTAATGAATATCATTACTAATGAGTAAATAGCATACTCTTCAGAAAAAATAAATATCACCCTGCAATCTTGTGAAAAATAATATCTAGAGTACTCTTGTTCAAGGCCGAATCTAAGCTATAACAGTTAATCACAACAATTACTGAGGTAAAAAAATACTAGATTTAACTAAGCCCATACTGGGTATCACTTCTACTTAATGTGGCTCAATATTTCTAACTATTTTTCTTGTTGTGAATTTTATTTACAATAGTAAGATCTAGGATCACAAATAAATACCCCATAAAACCAGATAGGAACATTAATGTTACTCTGAGAGGATTTGTGCTGTACCATGTGGTAAACATAATGATAAATACCGACACTATCATTACTAATGAAAACCTTGCTTTCAGAAATGGGGAAATAAACACAGCAGACATTACTATAAAATCCATATAAAACATAACAAAACCTAACGTCACCCCCTGCTCTGGGGTTTAAAATAGCCCATATACCATTCATGACCTAGTTGATGGATGGAGAAAACAACAAAACACGCCATTAATGCTATGATGACCTTGAACACAAAGATTTTATTTATTCCATATCCCATATTTTTCTAGTCGCTAAAATAAAAACATATCCAGTTACTACACTAGCCCCCATTAATATAACTCTAAGAGGGTGCAGTGAATACCACTCAAAGAATAAATAGCATATCCCACAAAATAAAATCGCAAAACCAACCCTGAATGTTGTAAACAAAGTTACAAGTAAAACAGGAGAAGCAATCAATAAAAAATAAAAAGATATAAATATCATTCCAACGTTTCGGTGAGAAGTAATATCGAACATACCTTTGTACAAGGCTGAGCCAAAGCTGTAACTGCCAATCATAATGATGACTGATACAACAAAGATTATTAGCTTTAAAATAAACTGACTTTTGATGCCAAACGCCATCGTTATATAACTCATTTTTATCTATTGGCCTTCCTTGCACGATTAGATCAATTAGCTATGTACCCTGACAGCAAGCAACAACATCTTTACGCAGAGCCATTTAATCTCAGGCTGAGGGCATTTCCATCGAGCGAATCACAAAGAAATCCTGCGAAATGCGAGCACCTTGGTCCACATTTTGTACATTGTGAACAAACCAGGCAAACATTTCTGGGGGAGCATTGTCATCAGGCCATGGCGGGGTCACCCCCTGATAGGCAGCATGAGCATATTGCAGAAATCTTTTCGCCCTTCTTAAACCCGGCTCATACACATCAGGTACAATATAGCGCCGTTTGTCATTAGGATTCGTTTCTATACTGTTTTTTATCCCCACAGCAGCGCTGTGAACATCATCCAGCCAGCCCCAATTTTTTTTCAGAGTATCGCGTTCAGTCCTAAACTGATCGGCGATCCTCTGTGCTTGCGGTGTAATACCTAACATTCCCGCAGAGGCACCGGCTGAAGCCATCACCTGTTCACGCTGTTCCTCATACTTCATACATTCACTGCGGTATTGATAAAATTGTTTCCCCAGCCAGTCAATGTAGCTGTCAAGATGGTAGTTTTGCGCGGCAACACTGAGCTTTTTATAAGGCACAGCTTGCTGGTAGATTTTTGTCCACTGCGCGACAGACTTGTTATTGACGCTATCTTGCATAACAAAATAGGCGGCAACATCGGTATCTGTTTTATCAAGCGTCTGGAAATCCAGAAAAGGAACACCAGCCATGGTTGCTGCGCGGTACATTCGGTGTAGTGCTACCCTGCACAGTTCCGCACTCGGTTTTTGTTCATTCGGTTTCAGGCCGCCACCCACATCCTCAGAGCAACCGGGCAGTAATTCTTCCAGATGCGTTTCCTTGTTTCCACCCAGACGATAGAGACTACGCCAAACCCGTGTTTCATGTGCCGCGACCAGATGCAGGGCACTTTTCACCGCTTCAGGTAGCGCAGAATATTGATCAATGGATTTATCACCCAACAGAATACTGACCCCTCTTACCGGCCCGCCAAACGCGGAAACAAACCAGTCCACACCGTTGTCGCTGCTGGCGGGGGTATGACGGGCGCAATCAAACAAACCGGTAAAGATAATCTCTACGGGAATATTTTGGTAAAAGTATTTATCTCCCTGCTTCTGGCAAATATCACCAAGCAGAGTATCGATAAATTTACGTGCAAGGGTTGCACCAAGATCAAAGCCAAATAATGAAATAGAGATCAATTCAACCGGAACTTGACTGCTGGATTTAACTCGATTAAAGAAACGCTCAAAACGCAATTTCGCGGAACCAATCCGTGTATCAATACCAGTTACTAGCATATCTGCAATGGCGGGATTATCACGCAACCAAGGAGTGGCCTCAATACTGACCTTCCTGACAGCATTTTTTACCGTATCACCTGCTAGTTTCTTCCACTCAGTGGGGTTAACAAGCTTTTTCCTTGTATCTTCTAATACCTCCCACCAGCTGGTGCCTTTCAGCAATTCCATGCCCGCCTCTTTTACAAGATCTTCTGGCTGACCTTTTAAATCATCTAATACAGAACTTTGTGCACCATCCATAATGGTATGGATTTTCTCAGCCAGTTCTTCATTAAATGGCGTTCCTAGACCTGAAATATAAAATTTGTCATAACTTAGATTAGCTGTATTCTCCTGAGGACTTGGATATGCCCTGAATAAGCGCGCCACGTTACTGAGACGTTGCTCTGGAGCATCCTGCTCAATATTGCGATGAATACCATCAAAAAATAAGCCAACATGCCAGATTCGTGAGCAATTGCTCAGCCCTGTATCCTCTGCCTGTTGCGCACGGTTTGCGGCAGCAATAATGCTTTCAATATCCATTATTCGGCTCCTGTGTTACAGCGCTGTTGGAAGCATCTGGTCGTTTTTCATAAGGTGACCAGGCATTATCACTCCAACCCAGCAGGACTTTATCACCGGGTAAAAAATGAACGTGCAAATCATTCTCCCCCCATTTACGTTTAGGTAGGGACATAATAACTTGGCGCGTTTCTGTACGAAGCCCTGCATCGTATTGAGTACGAGTTGTGCTTAATGTCCAGATAACTTCAGCCGTTTTTCCACTGATGCTTCCACAACAAGTTGCCGCCCCTCCTCCGGCAGAATAGGGATTTTTTTTGTATGCAGAAGCATTCGCCCCAGCCACCCCATTAACACTAAAACCCAGAATAGGCCGGTCAATTTCACTGTGAATAATCAAGGTTACTGGCCCAGTCGGCGGGCCCCATATAGATGCCCAGACCAACCAGCCGCCGTATGCCAGCACCATCGCCAGCAAGCTGCCCCAAATCCATTTCCCCCAACGGGCATAACCGCGATTCACAGCACCATCAATTTTTTCCAGCCGGTTAAAAAAATCCATCTTTTCCCCATCTCCAATAATTATCTGGCTGCATGATGAGTGAGAATTTGTACCAGCGATACTTTCCCCTCGCTCACGTTTCTCAGCGATACCTGCATCTCTTCAGACTCCAGTACGTTCTTGCCCCCATTGAGGTAATAAAGCGCATACAGTTTGCTGTCGACGCCATCAGCCATCCCTGCTATTTGTGCTTTATCCAGCGCTTTAATCACCATATCGCGCTGTGCACAAGGAGGAAAATGCTGGCTTGCGGGCATCTTCTGCCACTGAGTTAATACAGTGCTGATTGCCGGTTTATCTGCAATTTGTTGCCAGATTTCCTCATCCAGCTTGAGTGTGCGGTTTCTGGCATTTTCTACTTTTGAAGGCTTAATAGTGATTTGCCGCCATGCTTCTTCTGAGGGTGCCCACCACTGCACGATGTCCTGAAACAAAAATGTGTGCCATTCCTGTTCATCACATTGCGCCAACAGGCTAATCACATGCCGGGTATAAAATCGTATCAGTGCCGTTGTATTGTCTGGGCGAATCATCGTACAGCCGTATGAAAGCTGCGCTGCCAGAGAACCGGGATAACGAGAAGAAATGATAACGCCAGCAATGCCGGGCGTATCGGCCATATATTTTGGTAATTTTTCTCTATCATCAACAGCAAACAACCACGGGCCGTAATTTCTGGTATCGGTAAGCTGTGGGTGAAGAAATAGTGAATATAAATCCGACGAATATGCTGCATAAAATGCCTGAAACTCTTCAGGGCTTTGCGCTCCGCCTTCCACCAACAGGAATACCCTCAACAATGGTGGTCGGGCCATGTCCAGAGATCGGACAGGAAACCTTATCGCCTTTACGGGCGACACCAATGCCACCAAACTTCATTTTTTCTGAACTGGTTAATACAGAGCCACCATGAGTGGTTTTATCGCCTTTGCGAATAATATTTAGCATATCGGTCTCTGGAGATTAGTTGTTGCTAATAATTTAATATAGGAGGGTTTTATTTGTATATTAATTATGGATATATAGTTATTAACTAATGAATATATTATCCGTAAAACTATTTATTTTTATTCATATCTTTGCAGTAATCTAAAAATGCGTTGTTATGTTTTTTTACTAGTGAGCTAGTGTCGTTTTAAAAAACGTGATAATGATAAATCAAGACTAAATAATCATCATTTATAATAAACTAATTATAAATTAATGGGCATATTTCAGATTATTGATTAGCCTTTGATACATGTATAAATTCCGCCAGAGCAACTCCATCTTGGCTAAACAATGTATTATACATCGCAACAGTAGTGTCCGAATAAAAGTAAGAAATAAGTGTTTTTTGTTTTCATATAGTTAATAGAACAAACATTCTTATCACTAATAAGGTGATTTTTTATTAATACTTATATCAACCCGTTCATATAGAATATTTAAGTTGCTAACGACGTCAGAGCCATGTTCACCAAAAATATTTACATTGAAAACTTTATAAAGCTTCTACACACTATTTATTTGTACGTCACTTGAATACACTTTACCTATAAAAATAAAGAGAAATAAATTTTTATATGCAACATATCTAAAACCTCAATTTATAACTCAATGAGAAGAGTCATATAATGAATTAACTCCAAGAGAAGAATCCGTTATTCTCTTGGTTAATTTACACTATTCCAATAACTTTGCTTTCATGCAAGGCACTCTCGTTCCCCCATGTTTGTGGATCTAAAACTCGCGTTCTGATTGTGTGTATGGAAGTTTTCGGTTGCCTTTAAAAAAAAAGCCATCACCCCGTATTTAGGATACTTGATTTAAGAAATCTTAAAATATTAATTTCTTACACAACCCCAACATATATTTATATATTACCGCTTTTAATATCTTTCTATCTAATTTATTTTCCAGCAAGATATTTTCTTATGTCTGATGCATTCTTATACTTGAATTTTTTATCTTTACTTTCACACATTGATAAATTTTGGTCATCGTTTATTTTTAAATCCGGTGATAAAATACCAGCATTATTATATGAATACGCATAGACTTTATAGCACATGGAGCTAACATTACTATTAGACTCACCCCAGGAGATTAAACTTACAACCTTTCTTTTTAAAGGTTATTCCATAAAGAAAACAGTAATTACATTGGGTGCATAGTTTTTTTTATTTTTGTAAGTTTCAACAATGGTCTCACCTACTTCATCCTCTCGAATAAATTTCAAATCTCCATTTAAAATATATTTAATATACACATTAGAAATACCTTTAAGTAAGAATGGGCCCTGAGATACTACTTCATTACTTTCCAAATAGTCTCTTCCAAGACGAATGTCTTTTTTAATTACCACCCCGGAATTTTCACAAACAAAGTGGTTAAGGCTTGGCGGTTTTTTCCATGTGGTATTTTCAAACCTAGTGAAACCTTTGGCAAAAACATTGTCTAGTTGTTTATTAAAAAAGTAAATTTCATCAACAATCATTACACCATCAATTGAAGAGGAACTCATACTGACTCTTACTCCTTCAGCAATCCCCCAAGGACATGAAATACTAAGTGTATCTTTGATCGCGGCCGTAGTTGCATTACCTTCCAGCACAATGTCAATACTTTTAGATTCATTATCTCCTTTAACTATCAAAGAGTAATATTGATTGCCATCTGCATCGTCAACTCCCGGTTCAATCGTAAACTCTAGAGCATAAGAATTTGTTATTGAAAAAAGAAAAATCATCAAACTAAAATATTTCATCGAAAATCCCTTCAGATAAAAATGTTTTTAAATTTTCAAAACGGTCTTCATAATGATCATCGTAAAGATTTACAATTCTAGTTATGGAGTAAGATACGTCTCTAGTTACACCTTGGTCTGCAAGACTGAATAATGAATGAAAATCCCAAAAATAAAGGGCTGAACGAACAGCGTAAACCGCCTCAAGTAAAAGATCAGGGTTTTCTTCAAAATCAATTCGTTGATCCCACTTACTTTCATGGTAACGAGTGAAAGAACCGTAATTTCCTCTGAATGTTAATTGTTTCATTCCCCTCCCCCGATATCTCCATCCATCACCACTTTCCAAGTTCCCATTACCAACTCTGGTCGCATAAGCTTTGTTAGCAATATTTTCTGCATTTGCGGCTTGAGTCCCTGGAATATACCCATCGAGTTGAGCTTCTGCTGTATGGTTTCTATAATAAGCAAACTTACTCACAAGTACATTAGGTCTATAATTAAAGTTTTCTTTAAGGTTAAATGCTGGTCCAACCTCCTGAAATACCTGAGCCATAAAGTGATACAATCTATCTTTGGTATTAATATTACATGCTTCGAAACTGTTCGATAATTCCTCAGCAATAGAGGAAAGTAAAGTATCAGGCGCATCAGTAGTAGTAGTCCATATTTTTCTAAGCATAGCGGTTGTGATTTTTTTACTCATTCTCACTTTATCAAAACCCATAAAATCTAGCACAGAAAATTTGTCACATACTTCTTGATTACTAACCAATTAAATGAAAATGCATGAACTTTTTTTAATTTAAAACAAAGTAAGCCATAAAAAATAACGTCGCTATACTTAATTTAATAATATTTTTTTAAATATTTCATTATGGATTCTGCATTTTTATAGCTAAAAATAAGTCCTGATGAATTGTATCCATCATAACCAGATAGATTCCCATCATTTAATATTTTTTTGTTTACTGAAACCCTTCCATTGTAGTATTTATATGCAAAAGTTTTATAATATTTCGCATTTATATTATCTTCATCCCAAGACACAAGAACAATTACATTCTTAACATTATCGATTGGTGTAAAAAAAACCGTTTCAATCTCAGGTACGCCATCATACACCTGATAACTATCAATGGACTCTATTTTTAATCCACTCTGTGTAATAAACGAAATGGACTCATCTTTCTCTTTGATAAAAGAAACAGTTAAATTATTATTTTTATCTAGAGGAAATGGTCCTTGAACAACATTGATAGCTGCCTGACATGGTAATATTATGCTAAAAAAAACAACAATAAAAAACTCTTAATCATAAATAATTACTCCAACTCTGAATTAAGGCCAAGAAGAGGGACTACTTTATTATCTCTCTTAAGTCTATCGGCATACCCATTCTGCCCACCATTTACAATTTGCGTAACAACAGAAACTGTTGAATTTTTGGCTAAGTCTTTTAGATATTCGCCACTTCTATTCGTTTTTATCCAGAATGTAAATGCTGACTCTATTCAAAATTCAATATCAGTAATTATAAGATCAGGATTAGCTACAAAATTCTTATGATCATTGTGATTCATTTTATTGTGGACTTCTATTATTACTTACGTGTTAACATTGGATATATAGTCATTAAGTAAAGCCGCATTAGCAGGTGAATTCTGTTAGTTATTTACCTTTAGGTATTTAATTAAATCCATATTACAGTCGTAATCACTAAATATCTTTAGTTATACTCTAATTTATTAGAGTGTCTTTTTTAAATCATGCAATTATGAACGCATCAAATATGAATACATAACCCGATCATTAAACTACTTGATCATTAGTTAATGAAGCATCCTTTCTTTCTTTCAGTCTACATCGTAACAACTCTCAATATCCAGTATCAACAGTAATGACTAAATGAGTCCCTGATTGTTTTTCCTGAAATTCATA
Source organism: Yersinia sp. Marseille-Q5920 (assembly GCF_946902935.1). NCBI lineage: Bacteria > Pseudomonadati > Pseudomonadota > Gammaproteobacteria > Enterobacterales > Yersiniaceae > Yersinia > Yersinia sp. Marseille-Q5920. Next base: position 47,769 of record NZ_CAMPQA010000016.1, read on the forward strand.
AGTAACGGTCTCGCCTCCATGAAGAATTGTCACTTTCAATATTTCTGGACTTTTCCACTGATAGCTCACCATTACATCATTAATAGCATATTTTAAATTTTCCTTTGATAGAGTTTCTTTCATGAGTTTGCCAGTAGTCGAGGCCTCTCTTATCTTAGTGTATGTTTCATTAATATTTTTTTTGATAAAATCACATATATACTTACCCCCACCATCAAACGTTTTATTTTGGTTAACATTCTTGCAATAGTCTAATAAAAAATCGCCATTATTTTTATTAACTGGTAGATTCGTATTAACCCTCTTAAAAAAAACAGCATAATAGTGATCAATCAAAACTAAATAATCATCATTTTTAATGATCTCACTATAAATAGATGGGCATATTTCAGATTGTTCATTACCTCTTAATAAATATATGAATTCCGCCAGAGGAACCCCCTCCTGACCAAACAACTTCTTATACATCGCAACTGTAGTGTCCGAATGAAAGTAGAAAAGAGGTGTTTCTTTTGTTTTTCTATATTTAATTGAACAAATACCCTTATCACTAAGAAGAGAATTTCTTATTATAATAATTTTGTCATCAACATTTATCCCAACCTTTTCATATAAAATATTTAGGTTGCGAACAGTGTCAGGGTCACTTTCACCAAAGATATCTACACTGGAAACCTTATAAAACTCCCATGCACCATTAATTTGTACATCACTTGAATACACTTTACTTATAAAAATAAAGAAAAATAAATTTTTATATGCAACATATCTAAAACCTCAATTTATAACTCAATGAGAAGAGTCATACATCTTATTCAAAAACAAATTTCTTTCAGATATCCTTCTGGATACCAAACCAGATACTCCCCATGCCATATTTAATATTTTATTTTTATTTTTATTTTTTTGCTTTTTTGCTTTTTTGCTTTTTTGCTTTTTTGCTTTTTTGCTTTTTTGCTTTTTTGCTTTTTTGCTTTTTTGAAGGGTAGTGATTTCAAATAAAACTTGATGCATTACGGTTTTTAGTCATGGTAGTATTTTATTAAAATAATCAATTTCTTGTTGATATCCATTGTATAAACAATCACTAGTTCCTGTTATTTCTGCATCCGTACCTTTAGAATAAAAAGTTTCCAATTGACATTTTTTTGCGTTGTAATATCCCATATTTCTCTTAATACTAAAATTTGTTCCTTTTTCTCTGGGTTACTATCTATTTGCTCATTTACTATATTATCCAATAGTTTAACAACTTCAGCGACCCTATTTCGAGATTTCATATCGATTTCAGACAGCTGTTTATTCTCATTGCTAGTAAATGCAGTCATGCTGTTAACTGAATAGCAAAGAGTGACGAGAAAAACAATGAATTTCATTCGATTCATATTTATCATTTCACTGCAGTATCGGCCTTGGCCATGCAACTATAATCGTATTGGTAATGTGAATACCGCGTTGGTATGTTCTCTGAATACTGACAAGATAAAATCCATTACATCTCCCTCAAGATAGCCTCCTACGAACCGAATTAATAACAAAAGTAATCAATCAGGGAATGATTTAGTCACAATTCGACTGCCTTGTTCTTCTTTACTGAAATAGATCCTTGTTTCACCACCATCAAATTGCTGTGTAATAACAAGATGATCAGGTCCATTCCATTTGTATTCAACGACAATACAACCATTATCGCATTTCATGGAAAAACTTTTGTTTAACGCTATTTTTTCCTGCAAATGCGCTCTATCATCACTAACTAAACTACTTCGATACTTCTGGTAAGAGTCCAAAATATCCATGTTTTTATAGTAACAATCGACAATATAACCATGCTCATAAATTTGTTCTGGGGTTTGTTCCTTATGTGCACATGCAACAACAGAAACCTTATCTTCTTCATTCACCTGAGAATAAATGATCGCTCTATTTTTAAGTACAAAAACTAATGAGTTATCAACTTCAATAAAGTATGAAAATGGATAAACGCATTCAATCGAAGGATTTACCGGAGTAATCAAACCTAACGTATTCTTTAGTTTAACATTATAGCCAGATAAAAATGTTTTATATAAGTCAACTGTTTTTTGACTATTCCAGTATTGCAGAGGAGTCATTTTTTCTTTGCTGTACTCATACTTACAAACACCATTGACAGTTACAGTGGTATTATCAATAACAATTTCTCTTCCTTTAAAAACCTCATTTACTAAATACTCGGCTACATCTTCTCCTTGCGGATCGATGCGATCAGAAACGACATAACTCCTCCATACCATTGAATTATCAGTCAATAAAGGAAGATCGGAAGCAGAATTGTCTACGTTAGCATTTGCAACAAATGAAATCAGAATGAATGGCAAAACCAATAGCAACTTAATCACAATAACAGACCTTATTATTAATGAGAGGAATCGTAAATATTGTTTAAAAATATGTTATTTTCTGCAGACCGTCTTCTTACAAGGCCTGTATTACCATGATTAGTGATATCTAAAAACTCATTAGCTGCTGATTCATATTCTTCAGAGTTAATTAATCTTAATAAAGCTGGTGCTTTATTAGCCGCAAAGAAAAACTCCCCACAGTTAAATAACAAACTAACCAGGGCATCAAACTCATACTGATACAAATCAACATGAATATCTCTTTTTACACCATTTTCAAATCTGATTAAATCAGCATCAAAAATTTCTTTCGCTTTATCTTGGGTAATCCCTCCCTGATACTCAGACGGTAATGTAATGTTCTCACATCTTAGTTTTTCTATTAAATGCCCGAAACCTATGGTGCAGTATCCTTCCGAGTCATTATAAGCATTAAGACCTAATGACTCCCACCCCTTGATAAAGGCTTTTCCGTTTTCGGATGTACATAGTGTACTTATGTCTAGACGCTCCCCATAAGAGGCCTTCTTTATAAATGTATTTGTATATCCTTCTGATAAGATATCAATAGGATCAACCAAATCACTACGCCTTAAAAATGGAGGACGTGTTCTATCTGTGAGAGGCGTATTAATATTATAAGCAATCTGGCCAGAGTATAGTTCAAAATGCAGCATATAAACAGTGACGCCGCCGAATGTAAGCGTTGGTTGTCCTGTCGCTGGATTTACAAGCTTACCTGTATTGCCAATATGATATCCCTGCTTTACTTCATCCCCTATTCTGACAGTGATACTCGGTGGATCCAACTCCCCATATCTGGCAATAAATTTGCGTCCGTCAAATGTTGTATGAAGAATTGTTATCTCATTCGTTCCATCATAGAACGGGTTTGTACCAAGAACTTTTCCATCACAGACCGCCACCACTTTCTCATATGGTTTGGTATATAAATCTCGCGCAGCATGCTTCCTGCGGCCACCACTACGATTAGTTCCATATGCAGCCATATTCAGTTGATGCATATTTCGCCAGTCATAACGGGACCACACGTGCTCGGGATCGTTTTCCGGCTTCACTATTAATGGGAAAATCACCTGTTTTTCCAGTTCCAAATTCAATGCACCCAAAAACGCCACCGGGTGCATGTGCCATAGCTCTGGGCCCATTCCTGGTAACGACTTCATCCACTTTATTTTCTCGATAAACGCTTCAATATACGTTTTCCACAGCGGCGCATCTGTCGTCAATGTGTCCAGATAAGTCTTCCAGAGTGGGTCATCCTTACCGCAATACCACTCGCTGGTATGTTTCGCGATTATCCGGTACCGATGGTCACGATAAGAGACGTTATGCACCGCCTGAAGATATTCTTGTTCTGAATAAACCCCATCGTGATTACTGTCAATATGCTCAAGCAGGCGTCGGTAATTATGTTCATTCAACACATGGCTGGTGCGGGTTTCATCCTGAGCGGCTTTATACATCTGTTCCAGAATGCCTTTCACGATATTATCCGGATGCTGCACCCCATCTAACAGGTTAAAACTCTCCGATGTTTTATCCAGCGCCACAAAACCCAGTTCACCTAAGGCATATTGCGACAACTTTTGCACACTGCTTGCAGCCAGATAGCCATTTTCCCTGTGTATCTGGTAATAAGCCGGTCGCCCGTCAACATCCACTACCGGTACTTTCGATAACGTCACAATACCCTGAGTCAGCGTTTTGCGCGTGCTGTCCACCATCTGCCCCGCCGCATCCTTCGCAAACAGTGCAGCAGCTTTCGGATACTTCAGAAAAGCAGGGGTTTGCTCACCCACGTGATCCGGGTTGGTGAGAAACGTCGGCAGCGTATCATCCATGCTAAAACACTCAATATGCACCTGATAGCGCGAGCGTTTGCCATTCTCTTCCGGCAGTTGGAAAAAGCCCATATGCCCGATGCTGTCGCCGCCGTTAATGGTCATGGCCGTAGCCGGTTTGACCACTTCACCAAAGACCAATGTACTTGCCGAAGTCGTTGGCGCGACTGGCGTCAAACTGTCACCATCAGACACTATCCAGACGCGATCACCTTTCTTTTGCTTACCTACATCACGACCCAATGTGACCAGGCTGAAGGTATTCACCGCATCCGTTGGGGCAGCGCCTGCCGTGACTGTCACCGGTCGTGCAACCTGCTGTGCGGCATTATCCGGTTCATAAGTTAGCGGGAAACCCGCAGCCACTTTACCTGCGGATTTGCGAGCCAGAACATCATCACCACTCAGGTAATACGCCCAGTCCGTGCGAGATGTGCAGCTCACCCTGCCTGCGGGCTGAGCGCCATAAGCCGGTGTGCATTTTGCCCACCAGCAGGGCACCGGCACTGATGATTCAGCTTTTAAGCTGCCTTGATCGGAGACGGTCCAGACCTTCGCCCCCGCACTCAGCGTGGTGCCTGCTGCATTTGTTGTCTCTTCAGCTATCGTGACTTCAGTGAACTGCCGACGATCGCTGCTGCGGGTGATGATGTTGTCACTCAGGGTCACTGACGTATCTTTAACCAGTGTTCCGGCTGCACGGCTTGCTAGTACATCGTCCACACTACTGTAATATCGCTGAATACTGGCAGTCTTCCTGTTGCAATCTCCGCCTTGCAGTGCATAAGCAGAAAAAGGGGCCAAATTCATATACAACGTATAAAACGTCAGCCCGCTGTCATCGGTTTCGCCCGGCTGAACGTAATGCTTCACCAGCACAAATGATGTTGAAAAGTGCAGTTTTTCATCCCGCCACGGGATGGCCGTGCTCTCATAATCCTTGCACACCCGATAAGCCACTATCTCACCATCCGCCATACAGTGAATAAATTGCTCACCCTTGTATGGCTCTCGGCGATACTGCTGTTCCACAGCACTGTTGGTGCTCAATGCACACCAGGGTATGGTCGCATCAGTAATGTGAATACCTCCGTGCCACATCCCCTGACTTCCCACCAGGTACTGCCCTGAGCTTTCACCGTCAAGCTTCGACAGCAAATCCTCAGCGGTTGAAAACGCATGACCATTTTTATTCGACGGTACGGGATAACTGAATTTGGGTAGTTTTGCTGGCATAGATTACTTTCCCTGTTAATCGCAGGCCCATTTGGCTGAGTTTTTGGTAGTAACAGTGACATCCGTTTGTTTAAAGTCTGGAGTTTCCAAAGGCAAACTATTGCCAGACCCCGGCACCACATAATTTGCCGTTTTCATAATAAAGTCCCCTGCCGAGCCGTGCTCTATCCCGCTCTGACTCAGTTTCAGGTACGAGCCCCCGCCATTCAGCGTTAGCGTTTTCGGCGTGCTGATGATGATTTCATCCTCACTGCTGGTGATAGTGACCTGTTGTTTGGCGAAGAGGGCCAGCGTGTTGTGCTGCGCCTGAATTTCTACGTCGCCCTGATTAGCCACCAGCTTTGCCCCGTCTTTATGCACAAACAGCCCCAGCGCCTTTTCGACCGAGACGGAAAGGTTTTTCATCGCGCCAATATCAAGGTGCTGACCCGCATTAATCATGGTGTTGCGGGCGCTGGTCATCTGTAGATGTTCACCAGAGGTGAGGGCAATCCCTTGCGGGGCACTCGCCAGGATGACGGCGGATTGCAAACCAGACAGCCGCTCTTTGACCAGGTTAAGCTGGGTCTGAATATCCGAGAGCAGCGCCCCGGCCTGCTCTGCTGCCGAGTTCAGCGCCTGCATTTCGCTATTAGCCTGATTAATCAGGTTAATCGCGGGTGCCATCTCCAATACCTGCCCCTGCGCTTTCAACTGATCATCTGCCGTCAGAAAAATCCCTTTGGCCGCACGGACAGCACCAAACTCGTCAGTGCGCAGTTCAAATCCACTGCCGCGCGGTTCCCGCTGCGCATTGACCAAATGGCCCATGTTCAGTTGGCTCTTACCAAATTCCGTCGCGAGCTTAATGTGTTCTTGTTGGCGCAAGTCTTCCATCCGCAGCTTATTGTTTGCCGGGGTGCGCCAGATATTGCGGGTATGGTTATCACTGGTGACGTGATCAGGATGTTCGGAATCATGCTGCGTATAGGCAATATAAGGCCGGTCTGGGTCGCCACTGTCAAACACCACCGAAACTTCTGTGCCGTCAAGCAGCGGGGCATGCCAGCCATAGGTATCACCGGCATAGGGTTTTGCCATTCGCAGCCAAAGATAAGCATATCCCTGCTCTGTGCCGTTGCGGTCAAAGTCCAGTTTCACCCGGTAGCGCCCTTGGTCGTCCAGCCAGGCGTAAGTATCTCCTTTCTCTGTACTTTCTACTCTCGCGGAGAGAGAACCGGAGATCACCGGACGGTTAAGTAGTGCTGGGCGATAGCAGACAGTTTCACTGTAAGGGATGCCGTCAAATTCCGACTGGAAACTGCTTTTCCGTGAGCCGCGACTGCGCACTGTCGTTATGACAATGCCATCTTTCAACCCCTCCGGTAGCGCACTATCAGTTTCCAATACTTGACCGGGGGCCAGTAATGGACGAGTGGAGCGGCCCGTGACGGTCAACTGGACGTTGAGAATGCGCTCATGCCGTATCCGGGCATAAAATGCGCCAGTTTCGGTACTTTGGATATCACCTTCGGATAAAAATGGCTCCGCATAGTGATAAACCTCGCCCGTCGTAATCCCTTCCGGGCTGCTGATATTCTCAGTGCTGTCCTGCGGAATAAGTGCCTGACGGTAGTTATAGTCGCGCGTGGCCACACTGTCGCTCACCACGTTGTACGCGGTTTGGATATCCCAGAGACTCTCTTGCCCGCTGTCACTCATGCCCGCTGGGTTGCGCAATGGAAGCCGGGTGCCGAACTGGTATTGTTCTTGGGAGTCCTGAAATATCACGACGTCCTGCTCAACGCGGCTATCCATTTCAAAACGCCAGAAAATGCCAACTTCCGCCAGCAAGCGCTGCACAAATTCCAGGTCATTTTCTCGCCACTGGGTAATCAGTTCCCGCGCGGGATATTCACACGACAAACGAAATTCAAAGTCAGGCCCGTCAAAACCGTGCTTGCGCAGAACCTGCTCGACAACTTCCGTCACGGATTGGTTAAGGTAAATCTCATTGTTTTTTGTATGCTTTAGCAGCGCGATGCGCGGTACCAACGTCAGTGAATACCGAGTTTCATCAGCAGAGGTCGAGAGTCGACGAAAAGACTGCACGACACCATAGACCGTTCGCACTGGCACCGCAGGCCCGCCATTAAACATCGGGGTTTGGAAAGTGAAAGATCCCGGCTTAAGCAACAGCGTGTCGCAGGCGATGTCCGATTCGCTACAGGTGAGTGAGACATTATACTGCCAGGGGCGACTGAAAGACTCTTCGGCATGAAAACTCAGCACATCCAGGAAGTGCGGGCAGTCATGTACGGCCACATGGTAACGTGATTGCCCCAAAGACTGTTTTAACTGGCTGGCAATGTTGGTCAGTATCGAATCACTCATCATTCACTCCTTGAAATTCCAGTGTGATCCCATCCGCTTCATCCCAGCCCAGCGTCAGGCCGGTCGGTTTTTGCTGTAATGCCAAACGTTGAAGTAACTGTTGGCTTAACACCGGCAAGATTTGTTGATTTAGCAGACTGTCGATATTGCGCGCGCCGGTGTCTGGCAATAAGCAGGCGGCGACCAGAGTCTCGGTCAGACTCTCTTCAATCTGGCAGCTCAGGCCGTAGTGCCGTTGTAGCCGCTGCGCCACCTGATTCAGTTTGATCGCCACAATGCGTTTTAGCGCGTCCACCTGAAGTGGGCGGTAAATCAAGGTCTGGAAGCGGGCCAGCAGCGCGGGCTGGAAGTGATCGCGCAGGATCGGGCGCAGCAGTTCATGCAAAGTGCTATCCGGCGTTTCCGGTTGTTCATCCAGTAGTTGCATCAGATGATCACTGCCCAGATTGGCGGTCATCACAATGACCGTGTTACGAAAATCAATTTCGCGCCCTTCGCCGTCGCGCATAAAACCACGGTCAAATACCTGATAGAACAGGTTCAGCACATCGCGGTGGGCCTTCTCAACTTCATCCAGCAACACCACGCTGTACGGCCGCTTGCGCACCGCCTCGGTGAGAATGCCGCCCTGGCCGTAACCGACATAACCCGGTGGCGAACCTTTGAGCTGGGAAACAGTGTGAGCTTCCTGATATTCCGATAAGTTAATAGTAATCAGTGATTTCTCACCACCGAACAGTGTGTCGGCCAGCGCCAGTGCCGTTTCGGTTTTACCTACACCACTCGGCCCGACCAACAGGAATACACCCAGAGGGCCATTCTCTGGTGTCAGGCCAGTTTTAGCTGCCCGCAGCCGTTGCGCCAGTGCGCTCAATGCCCCATCCTGCCCAATCACCCGCTCACCCAGAAGGCTTTCCAGTGACAACAAGTTGGTTTGTTCGTCTTTGAGTAAGCTGCCCAGCGGCACGCCAGTCCAGTCGGCAATGACAGTGGCGACGGTGCGGACATCAACATCCAGCGACAGCAGCGGCGCGTTGCCCTGAATCTGGTTAAGTTCTGCCTGCAACTCCGCCAGATGTGCCACGTTGGCGATATCCTGACGCGCTTCAATAATCAGGGTGGTCAGCCGCTTCTCTGCTTCATATTGCTGTGCAAGCTGCTGTTGCCCAATAATCAGCTCGGCGCGGCGTTTATCAATCTCAGGTAAGCGCGTTGAACTGACATTCGGCAGCAGCAGTAAATCCTGTTCGATAGCCTGTTGCTCCATCGCCAGCGCGGCAAGTTCGGCGTTAATTTCCATCAGCGCGGCCGGCTGGGTGTCGATACTCATGCGGACACGGGCACCGGCGGTGTCGAGCAGATCCACCGCTTTGTCTGGCAGTTGGCGGCCGGTCAGGAAGCGGCGCGACAGGGTAACCGCCGCGGTGATAGCAGAATCCAGAATATGCACGCCGTGGTGCTGGGCGTAGCGGCCCTTTAAGCCGCGCAGCATCAGGCTGGCTTTCGCGTCGTCCGGCTCGTCAACTTTCACCATCTGGAAGCGGCGTTCCAGTGCGGCATCGCGTTCAAAATACTGTTTGTATTCCGACCAAGTGGTGGCGGCGATGGTGCGCAACTCACCACGGGCCAATGCCGGTTTCAATAAGTTAGCGGCATCTGCGCCACCGGCCTGATTACCTGCGCCAATAATGGTGTGAGCTTCGTCAATAAACAGCAGCACCGGCGTCGGCGATTGTTGCACCGCCTCAATGACATTTTTCAGCCGCTGTTCGAACTCGCCTTTGACCCCCGCCCCGGCTTGCAACAGGCCCAAGTCCAGAGTGCGCAGGCTGACAGTTTTCAGGCTATCCGGCACGTTGCCTTCAGCAATGCGCAGTGCCAGCCCTTCAACCAGCGCGGTTTTACCGACGCCCGGTTCACCGACCAGAATCGGGTTGTTTTTACGGCGGCGCGACAGGATATCGACCATTTGGCGGATCTCAGTATCGCGACCAAAAATCGGGTCAATCTGCCCGGTTTTCGCTTTGGCGGTGACGTCCAAAGTGAATTTATCCAGCGCCGCTTGCAGGGCATCATTCAGTTGGGGCTGACCGCTGGTAGAGGTAGTAGTCGCTGCCTCATTGGTCAGATTGACCGGGCTGTCTGCCAGTGCCGCTGCCTGCTGCACCTCAGGACGTTCATCGGATTGGCTATCCAACAACGGTAGCAAGCGGTGTAACTGGGTGGTACTCAGGCTGAGCAACGGCCAGGCGGCATCGGCGGCCAATAATGATGGCGAATTTATCAGAGCAGATAACAGATGGGCGGAACGCACCGCATCAGCATTCTCCTGCAACGAGGCATCCAGCCAGGCACTTTTGATCAATTGCTGTAACGCGGCTGACAACTGGGGCTTACCCTGCACGGTGCGCGGCAAAGTCTCTAAATGCGCCAGTAATCCTTGCCACAGGCTGTCCATGTCCCACTCATAACGCCGGGCAATGACGGTGATATCGCCTTCACCCTGTTCCAGCAGTTTCAACAACCAATGTTCAACGGTTATCTCGGCATGGGCGCGGGTCTGACACAGGGTAGCGGCACCGGCCAGTGCCTGCGCACAATAGGGATTTAACCGACGTAATAAGTGTGCTGAATGCGTTGTCATAAATTCTCTTCCTTGTCTGTCATTTACCCAGTCAGGCACGCTACCGCCCGTAGCCATCAACCAAGGCCCATAAGGTCATCTGATAAAATATCAATGCGTTTAGCTAAATACCGATGAGCCGATATTGAGCTAAAAACACAAAAAAAGCAGACGGCGAACCGTCTGCTGGGTGTTATTACGCCGTAGCGCGTTCGTTCCAAGAATCGGAATGAATGATGTTGCCGTCTTTAAAGGTCCAAGTGATTTTTTCGTAGCGCAGTTCCACCAGTTCCAGGTGGTTGTGCTTCTCTTTCGCCGGATCTTTCACGTCGTGCATTTTCGGCGCAACTTTGACCACTTTGACGTTTTCCAGTTTGGTGTTGAAATATTCAACTTCCTGGCCAGCGTCATCAATACGGTACCATTTGAACTCGGCGGTTTTCAGCGTCTGACCGGTGGTCACCGCTTTGTACAGATACGGTGTGGACGCATCGATTTCTTTGGTGAAAACGAACGGGGTATGGATACGGGTACCGGTCAGTTTGCCGGTATTGTTATCGGTTGGGATGTACAGGTTATGATCCTGTGCCACGATCTCAATGCTGCCTTCACGGCTTTGCACATCAACAGAACCCTTAATGTCTGCACCGCCGTCGTCTTTCAGCCACAGATAGACTGGAATTGCCATGGTTAACTCCTTGTTACTTACTGAATGAAGTCGCTTGTTCCTGCGACCGGTTTTCCTTCATCTTTCAGGTTGCTGCCTAACCGCAACCTGAAATCTATTGGGCATTTTTTTCGGGCACCTGACAGGCATCGGCCTGCGGTACCAGACTAATTTCGACCCGACGGTTAAGCGCGCGCCCTTCCGTTGACTCATTAGTCGCGATAGGGCGTGTCGCCCCGTATCCCTGTACCGCAAAGCAAGTTGGCGAGACGTCGCTGGTTGACAGCATCCAGTCACGCAGAGCTTCGGCACGTTTAAGTGAAAGTGTCTGGTTGGCGCTGGCATCACCGGTGATATCAGTATGCCCAGCCACCACGATCAGCCAGCCGGGTTTGGCCCTAATATCAATTAGCGCGCTGACCAGCATTTTGGTGCTGCCCGGTTTGAGTTGATACTTGCCGGTGTCAAATAGCGATAACGCGTCGAGACGGACGGTTTTTGGCGTTTGCTTTTCCACCGGTGTAGGAGGCGGTGGCGGCGGAATGTAGGTATCAATGGCTTGTTGAAGGGCCAACCACAGACGTTGCCCTGGGTATAACCCCAGACTGTATTTCAGAGGCTCCCCCTGCCGCTGCCAGCGCTCAAGTAACAGGGTATCCTGTTGAAGAGCGGCGAGTGCCTGCGCTTTGGGCTGGTAGTGAGTCATCGGAATCGCATGCCAGCGTTGCAAATCCGTCTCTACCTGATAGATAAGGCTCCGGTTATTAGCCACAGAAAATCCAATGGCCCCCAGAGCACATAACATCAGAAGGCACACTACACGGCGAGAATCTTGCCCGCCCTGTACCGGTAAAGCATAAGGCGACAGCAGCGGAAGCACCGCATCAGGAAAACTCTCTGAAACTTCAAACTTCGCTGGTGTTTGAGCAAGTTGAAGACCGGTGCGGCGATACAGCCATTGAACCCAAAGGGAGTGGTCTTCCCTTCTCGGATAACCGGTACGCAGTGCAACCGCAAAAGGAGGCACCGGCGGGCAAAGCCGGTCAGTCTTCTCTAGCTCATCAAGCAAAATTTCACGGATAAAGGTAAATGCCTGGCTCAGGATAGGGAGGAGCGTGATGTTATCTGCCGAGAGTTGCCATTCCTGTAGTGGGATGAGAGTTTCATTCGCTGGACACACCACAGCATCGGCCCCACGAACAATATTCCACGGTGTTTCAGGCCCGGAGAACTGGCAACTTAAAACCACGGGTAACCGAAAGCCGGTCAGCAAACTCAACTGTTTGATCTGTTGACGCAATGCTTTCAGTGATGCCCGCAGCACCGCCTCATCCTGATGCTGGTCCGGCAGACAGTTGTACATAATTGAAAGTTGCCCCAGTTGGCGGGGCTGTTGTAGCTGAATGTTGCGAACAATCTCGGTGAGCGCACTAATGTCACCGACGCGCAGCCAGCAACCTTGCGCGGTTTTTCTCAACGGCCGCTCTGGAAACAGGTTATCCAGCCCGTCTCCACACACCAGCACTACAGGGCTTTGGTTTTCAATCAGTGGCAAATCTACTGTGGCAATGGTGCCAGCTGCATCGGAGCGACGGCGACAGGGCTTTCAGCGTTTCATCCCGCTGGGCCTGATCCACCGTTTTCACGCTGTACAATCCCTGAAAACCCAACGATAGCACTCGGTGATAGCACGTTAACACCGCTGCGACAGGTGCTGGTTGCCGCAGCACTTCAGCAATACGATCCCAAATAGCTTCACCGGCGTGCAGGGAACCGAAAAAACGGGCCTGAAGGGGTGCCGTTCGCCAAGCTCGTTGCCCGTCGTCGACAGTGATTTCCTCACCCTCTTCGGTACCCTTTGGCTTACGGCTCATCACGGTTTCATCAAGCAGGGCGCACTGAGCATAAGTAATGTGTTCAATGCTGGCGTCGTCGTAGCCAGCTTTCTCCAGCGCTTCACGAACAGTTTCAACCTGTTTTAGGCAATTCTGATACAGCGCTTTACCATCAGGTGTGGTGGCTCCGTGTCGCAGCATGGCGACCGTCAACCAAGTTTCTGTCATCAGTTGGTCAATATCGATTTCTTGTCTCATGAGCGCAACACCGCAAATAACTCAAGTTCCAGTGACCCCAGAAGAGAAGGGACATAGAACATACACACCCCTTGATCCAACATGTCTCGGGCAGCCACACTTTCCATATCGAGCGCAAAATACTGATTTTCCAAACGAACTGGCAGCGCAGCAGGGACGCGATTTACCGCAATAAGCGGAATGCCTTTTAGCGCCACACTGTAGATTTCATTCACATCATCTGGAGAACCCGCCTTGCAAAGCGCTGGGAATCGCTCGGCAATTTGCCAAGCTGGAATATCAGAGCGCACAGAGAGGTACAGATCCGCTTCCTCGCGCAAGCGCACATCATGCAAGGATGCTTTCCATGTCTGTTCATCAGGGCGTGACATTTCCAGAGCAATAACCCGTGATGGCAAACTGGCTTCCAATAATCCGCTAATAAGATCAAACAGCGGTGGGAACGTATTACCCGGTTCCGCGTGGTCATACCCCGGTATCGCATCAAGATCGCTATCGAGCGAGAAAGTCAGCATGCTCCCAGCCAGACGCGCCAACTCAGCCCAAACTTGCTCAGGATGGCGAGCAGGGAAACGCTCATATTCGGTCAATACACGAGCGTGAGAGTTAAGGGCATTGAGCAACCAGAAGAGGGAAACATCCGCAACTGCGAAGTCGGCCAGCCGTTCGTTACTCTCACGGCGCATCGACATCAAGCGCTGACGGCGGGAGCGCAACTGGCGATTCAGCAAAACCAGACGCTCACGCAATATCGGGCTGGCAGAAAATAGCACCATTGGGGGGATAAACTGGGGGTCTTGACGCCATCCGCCCTGCCCATCACGCACCAGACGCGCAATTGCACAGGTTTTCCACGATTCGTTGCTTTCATGCTGGAAACGAATCGTCAGGTTAAAACGTGCCACCGCCATCGATTCTTCTTCAGGCCCAAAAGCATCTGGAACAGTGACCCATTCCTCGCGATAACGCAGTGGGCGTTCAGAAACAGTGACTTCCTGCTGCACATTGGACGTTCCCGGCTGCATCAGCGGCAGGGCAAGCATGACAGTCACCGCCTCCTGACCCGCGATCTGGTTGATCACCAACTCACGTGCTACAGGGGGTAAATCACTGTTGAGTGTGTCAACCAATGTGCCGTCAGGGAGCCAAAGCCGCAGGTGACGGATTTGTATCAGTCCGGAAGACAGTAAATTGTCATCAAAATCCACCTTTTCCACGCCCCATGGGAATGGGGAGGCCAATGAAGCCACTCCAGCACTCCTGAAGGATTCCCATTCTGACTGTTGCTGGAACTGCTGAGGGGACAGCAATGCCCCCTCATTCCATAACGGACGATAAATTTTCATCGTGTCTCCGTTTATGCCTTAGCCTTCGGCATCTGGGAAACCAATGACAAATTCACATCCATGCCTTCCACTTGGAAATGTGGCACGGCATACAGTTTGACGCGGAAGAAACCTGGGTTGTCTTCAATATCTTCGACCGTTACTTTCGCATCACGCAGTGGATGGGACGCCTGCAAATCATCACCCGGATCAGTCATTTCCGTCACCAGCGTGCGGATCCAATTGTTCAGTTCCAGCTCCAGCAAACGGCGGTCTTTGGTGGTGCCGATGTTCTCGCGCTGGATCAGTTTCAGGTAATGGGCAATGCGCGACAGCAGGAAGATATACGGCAGACGGGCATTGATGCGGCTGTTGGCGGTAGCATCAGCAGTGTCATACAGCGCCGGTTTCTGGGCGGAGTTAGCCGAGAAGAAGCACGAGTAATCACGGTTTTTGTAGTATGACAGCGGGATAAAGCCCAGGTTGGCAAACTCAAATTCGCGTGTTTCCGGGATCATCACTTCTGACGGGATTTTCACCTGATTACCGGTACCCAAGTCATACAGGTGGATTGGCAGGTTGGTGACTGCACCACCGGCCTGTGGCCCACGGATCTGTACGCACCAGCCATTTTTAATGAAGCTTTTCACCATGTTGGCGGCAAAGGCAAACGAGGCATTGGTCCACAAATAGCGATCGTGGTCTAGCCCTTTCACCTGTTCAACGTAGTTGAAGCTACGCACTGGCACAGTGTCTGGCCCGTACGGCAAACGCCCCAGCACGCGCGGCATGGTCAGGCCGATATAGCGGGAATCATCCGAGTCGCGGAAAGCTTTCCACTTGATGTATTCGGCGCGGTCAAAGTAGTTAGCGATATCTTTGATCGCCGCCACTTCTTCCATGTTCTCTTTGCCAAAGAACTCGGGGCCAACGGAACCGATAAACGGCATATGGGCCGCCGCCGCTACCTTGGAGATATTGCGCAATAAGGCGATATCTTGCGGGCTGCGGTCGAATTCATAGTTGGAGATAGCCGCTGCAATTGGCTCGCCGCCGGGGGTGTCGTATTCCTGAATGTAAGTCTGAGTATATAACCCGCTTTGCACGATTTCAGGCGCGTCTTCAAAATCCTGTACCAGATGATCTTTGCTAATATCCAGTAATTCAATACGAACGTTTTGACGGAAATCGGTTTGATCAATCAGGGATTTAACGCCACGCCAGGTGGACTCGACACGCTGGAAATCAGGGTGGTGCATCACCGCATCCAACTGACGACTAATTTGGTCATCCAGTGCTGCAATGTGACCATCCAGCAAGGTTTTATCCAGCTTCTCTACTTTTTTTGACGACTGCTTCAGCAAGTCTAAAAAGACACTGACGGCGGCGGTGACGCGCTCATCGGTGGTGGCATCCGCCATAGCATCGTTATTCTGGAAAGCATCCAGACCGGTCAATGAAGATACCGGGCTTAGGTTGATTTTTTCAAACAAAGAGGCGTAAACCCCTTGGGCTACAGGGTTATTCTTTTCTAAAACGGTGGTGGCAGTACCCTGCGCAGTGTTTTCCTGTACAGACATCAGCATGTTCCTTTTCTTCTTTCTAATGGCAAGCAGCCAATCCAGCGATTAACAGTCTTTTGGGGCCAGGGCCGCCAGTTCAGCGCGTAGTTCATCGCTCAAGGCATCGTCTTTGAGGATATTTTCCAGCTCACGACGGAAGGTGGCGTTGTCCAGCAGATTGGATTTCAGGTCACGCAGCAGGTTGCGCATGGCCAGCAAGGCGCGTAGTTGCGGGATTTGACGCGCGACGCTTTCCGGTTCGAAATCTTTCATCTCACGGAAAGTCAGAGACACGGCAGTATCAGTGTTATCGCCTGCCAGCGTGTCAGGTACGGCCAGTTGCAAGCTCGGTTGGAATTCGGCTAACACACTGTTAAAATTGTTTTTATTGATATTGAGCTTTTCACGTTCGGACAGCGGGCGCTGTTCCTGACCGTTGCTGTAATCACCCATTACCAACAACTTTAAAGGCAGCTCCATTTTCTTTTGAGCGCCACCTGTATGCAGGTCTAACTTAATATTAATACGCGCTTTGGGTATTTCATTTTGGAAGCTTGAAGAAGACATCGACATTCCTTGTTAGGGAAGAGAATTAAGGAAATCCATTCCTGATAAAACGCGTAAAAATAATCTACTTGTGTGAACACAATATCTAACACCCTCCGATACGTCGGGCGTATGTAATAACAAAATAATTGTCCGTAGATAACCTTACCCATTCACAGGATGGCATAACACGGTATCTGATAGGTATTTTTCACACACATAAGCACATCAATTAAATACCCGAGGCGCAGTGTAGAAACATTAGGTACTTAACACCAACGCGTTAAATGTAACTAAATGTAACCATTAAAACAAAATAATCAATATAACATCTCATTGATGTGTAAGACTTTTCTTACATTAGAAACGTAAACCCATACTGTAAAAGGGTTTAATAAATATCATAAAAATTAAAGTAACAGCTTTGGAAGTGTGTTGTAGGAATATGCCTACAAATATTTTTTCAGAAATGTGACATTCGTCGGGGATGTTTGATTACAAGAATCAGAAATAAGAGATAAATCTATTATCACTGTGAATCAATTAACCTCTATTAACGTAAATATAATTTATTGCAAGAGAGTGTCATTGAATTTTTGAGCATAGTCCTCTACCCCCGCAGAACTTAATTTTCTCGGAGCCAATATGCACAAGAGTGCTAGCCAGATGATGGCTGAGCACCCTTAATATTTATTCTAAAATGGAAAACATGCTAAGTAACTATATAGTTTAGGTTTTTGTACACGTCATGAATGTATCAATAGGTGAAGAGATAATATAATCATTATTGTTCACTTCAGTCACTTTGTCGGCAGAAACAAGCTATGAAAGTCTGGATCTCGGTGGAAAGGGGCGATATTTTTGCGAAGGATCTGTCTGCATGATAGATGTCCTGACCGTGTGTTTCTTTCATCCTGACAATTTTCCCCTGTGACCGCTTCAGCATAGCTGACAACAACTAGCGTAAATCCGACATAACATTAATTTGAATTTTTAATATTCTCTTCCTGGTATAGAAAGCAAGATCATGCTTTCTTTAACTGATAATCTACTATTAACATCCAGATGAGCATCAACCAGAGCGTCGAATTGCCACTTAAGCATTCTGATTATTGTGATATAGGAAAGGTAACGCATGAATAAAAACCGGATATCTAAAATGCTATTAGGCGCGATGGCCTTTGTCAGCACCATCACGCTAATTCCCGCAGCACAAGCCTGTACCCGAGCTGTTTATCTGGGGCCGGAAGATTTAGTAATAACCGCCCGCTCGATGGATTGGAAAGAAGATCTTCATTCTGATCTGTGGATATTCCCACGGGGAATGGAGCGCACTGGGAATGCGGGGCCAAACTCAGTGACCTGGACATCAAAATATGGCAGCGTGATCACCGCCGCCTATAACATTGCGACTACTGACGGCATGAATGAAAAGGGCTTAGTGGTGAATATGCTGTGGCTGGCTGAATCCCAATACCCAGAGCCAACCCCAGCTAAACCTAACATTTCACTGGCAGCCTGGGGGCAATATGTTCTTGATAATTTTGCGACCGTCGATGAAGCGGTTAATGAATTTAAAAAAGATCCTATTACCGTATTAACCAGTAATGTCCCTGGTCAGGAAAGGCTGGGCACCATTCATCTCACACTGTCAGATGCCAGTGGTGATAGCGCCATATTTGAATATATTGATGGCAAGCTCATTATCCACCATAACCGGGAATATCAGGTGGTCACAAACTCACCGACCTATGATAAACAATTAGCAATTAACTCATATTGGCAAAGAATTGGTGGCACCAACATGCTACCGGGCACCAATAGCTCCAGTGATCGTTTTGTTCGAGCACAGTTTTATATTAATGCGATTCCCAAATATACCGATAAGCAACTGGCTACAGCGAGCGTATTGAGTGTTATTCGTTCAGTTTCCGTTCCTTATGGTATCAGTACACCCGATGAACCGAATATCTCCTCCACCCGTTGGAGAACTCTCTCAGACCAGAAAAATAAGATTTATTATTTTGAATCTACATTGATGCCAAATACATTTTGGGTTGATTTTAATAAGGTCGATTTTTCAAAATCTGCTGACGTGAAAAAGCTGAAGATCAATACGCCACAAGCGGCTCAGTATACTGGCGATGTCTCATCACATTTCCAACCAGAAAAACCGTTTGTATTTGAACCTGTTATTCAGAAAACCTAATGCAACCTGTTGAGCAGTAGAGTAAAAATGGGGAGAGAATCACCCTAATGCTATTAGCATAGCGCTATTCTCTCCCCTGTTTATTGGCACCATAATCTACATGGCTCACTGCTCCAGCAGCTAATGCAGCAGTGCCAATGATTCTGAAGTATTCGTCATTTTGCCCATCACAAAAGCCAGATTAGCGGCAGCGACCAAAGAAGCGGCATGCGCGTCAGCGCTCATTTGCTGCGCATTCAACAACCCATTGGCAGTCTCATTAGCCACTGTTATGGTGCCGACACCATTGCGATAAGATTCCAGTGCGGCGTCATAGGTAATAAAGGAGGTTTTCACCAAATTGAGTGCCGCCTGATTGGATTCAAGCGCAGAGCGCAATGTATCTGCCGCCACCACGATTTCACGCACTGCCAACTCCTGCGTTTTCTTAAATCCTTCGGCAGCAACTGCGGCTCGGGATTCTGCCTCTTTCACCCGCGCCGCGCGAATTCCGCCATCATAAAGAGGGACACTGACGCCGACCAAAATACTGGAAGATGAGGTTTGTTGGCTGATGCCGGGCAAGCCCTGAATATCAAAACGCCCATCCCCCCCCGCCACAGCCCCGGCCAGATAGACTTTCGGCAAGAAATCAGCTTCCGTTGCTTTGATACCCGCTTTGGCGGCTTCAACCGCCGCATAACTGGCTAACACATCCGGCCGCTGGGAAAGCGCCAGCCGAATCATTTTTTCGGTAGGTGCGCTGATCCCCTTTGGCAAAGCACGATCCTCGGCATACCCGACTTTGATATCCAATGACGGAGAAACGCCCATCGCGCCCAGCAATGCCTGATAAGCATCACGTTCAGTGCCCTTTGCCATCACGCGACGTAATTCAGACTGTGCAACCTGCTGCTGCGCCAGCGCCACTTCAACTGTCGTCGCGACCCCATTCTTACGGCGTTCCTCGGCAGCATCTTGAATTTTTAAGCTATTCTTCAGTGTTTGCTCTGCTATCTGGCGCTGAGTTTGTGCCACGCCATATTGGAAGTAACTGCGGGTGACATCATAAATGAGCTTTTGGTGCATACCATTGAAGGTCACATTCGCGGCATAGGAAGTCTGTTTAGCGGCGTCAAGCAGCGCGCTGCGCTGACCAAAATCAAAGATAAGCCACTGTAATGCCAAAGCAGGAACCACTGCACTGCCGGAGGTTTTTAGATCCTTATCGCCGCCAATCGCGTAAGGTAACGGCGTGGTGGTACTCTGGTAGCCGCCAATCACACTCGCTGAAATGATAGGTAAAAATATCGCCTCCCCCATTCCTACCGCCAGTGCTGCTTGCCGCGCTTGTTGCCAGGCAATTCGAGTATCCGGATTCTGACTTTGGGCGATATCAATCAATTCTGGTAACGAATAAGCGCGGTCACTTTTTATGGTCGGCGGCGGGGCCAATTCCGCCACCAACGGATTCGGTGGGACAGAAAAGTTACCGCTCCCCACCGAAGCATTGGCATCAGGCGACCAAGGTTCGGTATAAGATGCAGGTGCAAGATCCAAGCGATCTGTAGCACAACCGGCGATCAACATGCTCAGACTCAATACCGAGCCAGTCAAACTTATTTTGACTATCCGGGCCGTCAATACAACGTGCGTCATCATGTCATCCAATTCCCAGAAGTTCCTCAAGCCGCTTTATACGTTGTTGAATAGTCAGATCAATTGGCAATAGCTCTTTTTGTAATAACTCTTGCCGTAATGATGCGCCATTCTGTTTTTGCTCATTAGATAATGCCGTAGCATCGCCACCTGTCGAAAGCCGACGCAATTGTTCTACATCGGACGCCGATTTTTCAGTGGGGAGAAACAACACCGGGCACAACTTGCCCATTTCAGCCAGTATTGCTTGTAAGCGCGCACACTCTTCTCGCGAAGGGCGCAATTGCGCGGGTTCGAAGGGGATCAGCGCCAGCTCTTCTTGCGCACTGTTAATCTCCGCCTCAACAGTGGTGGCCTCTCTTAGCGCCGCAGGCCGTGCATCGGGCGATAATGCAGCCAAATTGGTTAGCGATTTCAAGGCATTATTGATATGGACACGCACCGCATCTGTAATCGCCACCGGCCACAATCGGGTGAAAATCACATATACCACCAGATTACCCAGCAAAATACCCAGCACTCTATCAAGGGCCACGCCCAGATCGGTACTCGGCCCAAAACCTTGCAATACCGTCAGCAGGAAGGCCAATCCTACCTGCACACCGGCATACGCGATGCGCTCACTGCCACATGACACCCAAGCGGCCAATAGAATGCAGCCAAACACCAACGCCATTAATTGCCCAATATCATTCAGATGGGGAATGATGAAGATAATCGACAGCACCCCCATCAGCGCCCCAATCAAGCAACCAATAATCCGTAAAACCAGTTTATGCACCGTCTCGCCGGTGGTGCCCAGCGCCGCAACATAGCAAGTGATCATGGCGGTATGAATATCCTGCCAGTCCAACGCGGTGTAAATCAGATAGCAAATCAGCGCCGCGGCCGTCGTTTTCAGAGCAAACTGCTGATGAACAGGATTGGTGAGGGCATCTGCGGCAAAGAATGAGGATTTCGGCGCATCCAAATCTTGCCCACTCTCCCCGGTCGCCAATGCTCTCAGCGCGTTGCTGATTTCCTTGATTTCATCACTGGCACTTTCACTAGCAAAGTGAGGAATATCAACCACATTTCTCGCCAAAATTGCCTGTGCCGCAGCACTACAGTAGCTCGCCAGTTCAAGGCGCACATTCTTCGGTGAGGCTACAGGTAAAGCCGAGGTCGCCAACAGTAACCGGTAACTGCTTTTTACCGCGTTCTCCAGCCAAGCCGCTTCAGCCGAGGGGCGCAGATGAAAAATACGCACAAAAAGCGCCCGTTGTTGATGCTCATTTTGCCCTTCTTGTAGCAAATCCCCAACACCGGCGAGGTTGGCGGCACTAGGTTCGCGCAATGCCTCCGCCACGGTAGATAGCCGCTCGGATAAGCTGGCGCGCAATAACGTCTGAGGTGCCCGGCCAAAGAAAAGGTTGAAGCCAATAATCAATAACATCGGGGAAACAGCCATTAGCCAAGCATACAACAGCCCCCGCGTTGCCACTTCCCCCATGGGAATATTGCTCAGCAACGTCATCACAAAAGCAATCACCAGCGCAATAATACTGCCGACCGGGCCGAGTTTGCTGGCCGAGCCGAGATAGAGAAACAAAAATGAGCTGACAATCAAAGCCGCCATGCGCAATGGTGCAGCTTCCAACGTGAAGTGGATAAGTAGGAATACCAAACCGACGACCAGCGATACCAATATGGTGATAGCAATAGCCATCACCATGCTCTCTACACCATCCGGTTTCATCACGAAAATAATGAGATAACAGCTGAGCGCGGATTCTGGAATGCCGTAGACCATAGCAACCAGAGTCATCAATGCACAAAGCGCAGCAACGCGCCAGGCCATCGCCACCCGCCCGGGGAAATAGGCTAAATCAGCTTTTGCCTGGCGGATGATGCCGCCAAGGGTACCGTCAGCAACCGTCGTCATTACGCACGATAACCACGGCAGTTGCCCCAACTCGCATCAGGTCCTCCGGCGGTTTTTCCAGACTGATTCTCACTGGGAAACGCTGGACAACACGCACCCAATTTAATGACTTCGGCACATAAGGCAGGCCACGCGGGATATTCAACATATCTTCAGAACTCACGCCCCAACCAATCCCCTCGACCCGCCCTTGAATCGCGCGCTGTCTGTCCGCCATCACATACACAGTGGCACAATCTCCCACTTTGATATGCTTCAATTCTGTCTCGCGGAAAAATGCTGAGGCATGCCAATGTTCGGTATTAATGAGAGTAAAAATGGCCTGATCCGGGACAACAAACTCCCCTGTTGAGACAGTCAACCCGACAACCCGGCCATCGTGGGGCGCACGAACTTGTGTATTCGCCAGTTCGCGTTCGGCAATCGCCAATGCTGCTCGTCGTGCCACCACCAGCGCTTCAGAGGCGGCGGTACTGCTCACCAAAGCCTCTGCGGCAAACGATTGTTTTAATGCTTGTTTTAGGCTGACTTCGGCATCATGCTTCGCCGTCGCTGCATCATCGACCTGCTGCGCGGTAACATAGCCTTTCGGGAGCAAAGGTTGCAGACGGGCCAATGTCTGAGTGGCTAATTTGAGATTGGCCTGCGCTCGGACAATTTGTTCATTAGTAATTGCCGCGTTGGATTGCTCAGCGACCACAGTCCGTTGCTGAGTATCGCGGGCGGCCTCCGCCATTTTCAACTCGGCCTGCGCCTGTTCGACTTGTAGCCGATAAAGATCCGGATCAATGGTAAACAACAGGTCGCCCCGCTGAACTTTGCTATTTTCCTCGACATTGATCGAGATAATACGGCCCGGAACCGCGCTGACAACATGCACCACACTGGCTCCCAGCTCTGCATCCTCAGACAACGGATTCAGTGTGGTCTGCCGCACTGACAGCCAGCCGAAAATCACGGCGGCAACAATGATAACGCCAGCAACAATGAGTGCCAGTTGCCGCTTGCGCCCACTCCCCTGTAGTTTATTCATATTTATTATTCATCGCGTAAACAGTAATAGGGAACAGATGAATGCCACAGCCAGCGCCAGGCAGACATACACCAATAGCCGCCAGGGCAGCACGTCATCAATACCAACGCGAATAAATACGACACGAGCAATCACCGCCGTGATTATTCCGATAAAAGCGCAAGCCATCCAGGAGGGGAAATAGGAACCCACCAAGGAAAATGAGGGCGCTGCGGCACCTGAGCAGCCACTCAGGGCGATAGCGGATAACAGAACCCATGGCCCACGCCATAGATTCGGTTTTATGGCACTTAAAAGCCCCTGCTGCTTCCTGAGGGAAGTCATATTATTCATTGAACAACCTCAATTAACTCGCGATATCCCATCAGAAATTTAAGTTTATGACTATAAACAGCGGCTACGAATGGCTTTCCAAAGTGTTTTTGAAAATTTGCCCATCTTTCATAATGACCCGAAATGCTTTCTCTGGTTGAGCGACGAGTTGGATATCATCCAGAGGATTGCCATCGACCAGAATCAGGTCAGCCAGCGCACCATTTTCTACAACGCCCAATTTTCCTGGGTAAGGATTTCTGGGGCCAGAAAAGGCGCAGAGTTCAGCATTAACACTGGTTGCCATTTTGAGGACTTCAATCGGTGAGTACCACCGGGTCAGTTTGGCTAATTGCGCACCTTGCCGGCTTGCCAGTCGGGCATCAAACAGAGTATCAGTGCCCCATGCCGTCTTAATGTTGTATTTTTTCGCCAACATATAAGCAGTATCCGTGCCCGCCACCATTTCAAGTTGTTTGGCCCGTGACGCCGGACTTGGTGTTGGCACCGCATCTTCATCATCAAGGAAAGGTTGCAAGCTCCACCAGATGCCTTTTTCGGCCATTAGCTGCACAGTTTCCTCATCCAACAACTGGCCATGTTCAATACATTTAACCCCACCTTTGATAGCCATAGTAACAGCGCGCGGGGTGTAGGCATGGACGGTCACATAGGTGCCCCAGTTTTCAGCTGCGGTGACTGCAGCTTGGATTTCTGCTACAGAACCCTCAGTCACATCGATGGAGTCATACATGGAGCTGACACCACCACCGGCCATATATTTGAGCTGCGAAGCACCTCGCATGAGTTGTTCTCTGGCGCGCAACAATACTTGATCAGCACCGTCAGCGATCGCCGTCATCCCTACACGTTCGGCGTAACTTAGTGGATCTGAGGGGGTGTGCGGCAATTCACCAAGTAAACGAAAATCGCCATGCCCACCGGTCTGAGTGATGAATGCGCCCGATGGGAAGATTCGCGGGCCAGTGGCGACATGCTCATCAATCGCGCGTTTCAAGCCAAAAACCGGCCCGCCCATATCACGCACAGTGGTAAAACCGCGCATCAAGGTGGCATCAGCTTCAGCAATGGCCAGCGCCTGAATATAATTAAAATCCGCCGTCATGGCGGTCATCATCGACGGGCGAGCCATAATCGCATGCCAGTGAGCATCAATCAGCCCCGGCATCAATACGCCGCCACCACCATCAATAAGCTCCACATCCGGCGAAAGCGGTGTATTCGCAGGTTCAACCGATTTGATTTTGTTGCCTTCGACTAATACTCGTAGCCCGTCTCGCAAGTGGTCTGAAATACCATCAAAAATGCGAACATTAATAAAAGCTACCACACGCACCGCATTGGCAGTTGCATCGCTTTTTTGTGGTTTTGCTCCCGGTACCGCTGCCGCAACAGTGGCCGCGGTGATAGGGGTTGATTGGGTCGCTTTCTGGGAAAATACTGTATTAATACGCACGAATGCCGGGCTATTACAGAGGCAACCTTCGCCATGTGTGTGGGGGAGCTGAATTAATGGCATGTGAGACATAAAGTTCTCCTTAATGAACAGTCCCTCAATAAAAAATCAGAGGGCGCGCTCTCGATCATAGAACAAATTTTCTCATAACAGCTTATTTTTATAAAAAATTTGACCAGAAATAGTGTTGGAACTCTAATCCTGACCTGATAGCGCCGATAGCTGTATTTTTATTATTTACCGGAATGAGCCGATGGGATCGGCTGTATTTCTCATATTAGGCAAAAATGCAGATGGTATATACTTTTCACTATTATCATTTAGCCTATTAATTCTGATTTTTTTTAGCAAGTATATTATTTGCTCAACTTGCTACCCTAGATCATATCAATCTCTGGCAACCTAGAATTATTTATGGCAATATACGAAACATATATGTTTCGTATAGGTGTTTTATGGGAATTGTTAAAATATCTGATTTGATGCATGAGAATCTTCGCATCGCCAGTAACGCCATGAGCCGCTCAATCAATGCACAAGCCGAGCACTGGCTCAAAATGGGTATGCTTGCCGAGCTTTATCCTCAGTTGAGCTATCACGAACTTGCTCGCGCACTGGTTCAGGTGGAATTACAAGGTGGAGCGGACATTGCCAGAATCATCCAGAGTGAAACCCATAAGCTTAATAAAGAAGAGAATGCACAATGACAGAAGTAAAAATCCACTCACTAGCAGAAATTGAAATGGCGCGTGCCGCCGGCCAAGCTGCTGCAAAAGTGTTGGAAATGATTACACCCTATGTCCTTGCTGGGGTCACAACGGATGAGATTGACCGGTTGTGTCACGATTACATTGTTAACGAACTAAAAGTTATTCCTGCCAATATTGGCTATCACGGCTATACGCGCACAGTTTGCACCTCGGTGAATCATGTGGTCTGCCACGGAATTCCGTCCGATAAAAAACTCAAAAATGGCGATATTGTGAATATTGATGTCGCCATTATTAAAGATGGTTGGTATGGCGACACCAGCAGAATGTACTTTGTCGGTGAGCCTTCCGTGAGAGCTAAACGACTGGTGGATATCACTTATTTATCGATGGTGGCGGGGATTCAGGTAGTACGTCCTGGGGCAACACTCGGAGATATCGGGGCGGCGATTCAACAGGTGGCGGAGGGGGCTGGTTTTTCTGTCGTAAGGGAATATTGTGGTCACGGTGTGGGCCAGGAATATCATACTGCGCCACAAATCCTGCACTACGGGGCACCAGGAGTAGGCATGCCGCTTAAAGCGGGGATGATTTTCACCATCGAGCCGATGATTAATACCGGTAAAGCGGCCACCAGCGTACTGGCGGATGGTTGGACGGTCGTCACCAAAGACCGCTCCCTTTCAGCCCAGTGGGAACACACCATTGCTGTGACGGAAACCGGCTATGACCTGCTGACACCATGGCCAGAGGGCACCGGAGAATACGCCGCAATCTAATCATCACCTGATTCGTGGCAATCACCTTATTCGTGGTAAACAACTGGCCACGAATAAGGGAAAAATCGCCGCTCAGTACCTTAGCGGTAATAAACCGCAATATGCTGATCTTGCACTTTTTCTATCCTGATTTTTATATCAAAAATTTCTTCCAGGATATCCGGCTGCATTATTTCTTCGGGTGCACCGCGATAGATAACTTCGCCGTCTTTCATCGCAATAATATGGTCAGAATACGCAGAGGCGAAGTTGATATCATGAATGACCAATATGATGGTTTTATTCAATTCATCGGCCGCACGCCGCAATTGCTTCATCATCGCGACACAATGCTTCATATCCAGATTATTTAATGGCTCATCCAACAGGATATATTTCGTATCCTGGCACAGCACCATGGCAACATAGGCGCGTTGCCGTTGCCCACCTGACAGTTCATCAAGATAGCGGTCTTTCAGCGGCATCAAATTGAGGAACTCCATTGCCGCATCAATATGTTGGCGATCATTTTCATTGAGCCGCCCTTTCGAATAGGGGTAACGGCCAAAGCCAACTAAATCCGCAACTGTCAGCCGGCTGGTAAAATGATTTTCCTGCCGTAAGACGGAGAGGATAGTCGCCAACTTATCGCCAGAAGTTGTGGCAACATCCAGCCCATTATATTGGACACGCCCGAGATCTGGCGTCAGTAAACGGCTCATAATCGACAATAACGTCGATTTACCCGCACCATTTGGCCCGATGATTGATGTGACTCCACCAGACGGAATGCTCTCATTTATATTATTGAGTACCGTTGTACTCTGGTATTTTTTATTAATATCAGTTATTTCAATCACACCGGAGCCTTTTTTATTAAAAGATAAATAAACAGCGCGCCACCCACAAACTCAATGACCACGGAAAGCGTTCCCGACATGTTCAATAAACGTTCGAGGATTAATTGCCCACCGACCAACGTAATCACCCCCAGCAGAAAGACCCCCGGCAGCAAATATTGATGCCGGAATGACCCCACCAGTGGATAAGCCAGATTAGCAATGAGCAAACCTAAAAAGGTTAATGGCCCAACCAGTGCCGTCGATATAGCCACCAGCAAGGAAACCAGCAGCAAAATAGCGGTAATTCTTTTCTGGTAGGCAACCCCCAGATTAATCGCGGTATTTCTACCCAACGCAATAATATCGAGGGAATGACGCATACGCCAAATGACAATCGCCACGATAATAATTATCCCAGTAGACAGGGCAATAATTTCCGGCGCGGCTCGCGTAAAGGTGGCAAATACCCTACCCTGCAAAATAGCAAACTCCCCAGGGGAGAGCAGGCGCTGCATCAAGCTGGATAAACTGCGGAACAAAGTGCCACAAACCAACCCGACCAATAATACCTTGTGAAGATTGATCCCGACACCGGTCAGCAACCAGCGATACAGAAATACCGAGAACAGCAGCAACAAGGCCGACTCACAAAGGAATTTCCCTGTTATTCCTAGCACCCTGAACCCATTGGCATCGACAAAAAAGATCAACATCGTTTGAATTAGGATAAACAGCGCTTCAAGCCCCATCACTGACGGCGTCAAAATACGGTTATTAGTCACTGTTTGGAATAATACGGTGGCAATACCGGCAGCAAACGCGACCAATACCATAGTGGCTAAAATAAGGCCGCGATGCACCAGAACATACTGGATATTGCCCCGAAGATTAATTGTCATGAAAATGATAATCGCGGCAAGGGCGATAATACTCAATAACAATAACCGCTTTGCTGGCGAGCTGAATGTTTTACTGTTCTCTTGAGGAAGAGAGCGTGAGGAAGAATACTCATTAGCCTGCATGACGTTTTGTCCTAACGATTAATAATAGGAAAACGAGTGCGCCAATTGCGCCCAGAATAACGCTGGCAGGTATTTCAAATGGGTAACTGACTAACCGACCAATAATGTCACATAACACCACCAGCCCACCGCCACACAACGCCACCCAAGGAATGGTTCGACGCAGATTATCCCCCATCGCCATACTGACAATATTGGGTACAATTAATCCGAGGAAAGGTAGCACGCCAATTACCACCACCACCACGCCACTGACAATGGCAATAATGGACATCCCCATTAGCATAACCCGCTGATAATTCAGGCCAACATTGACGGAAAAATCCCGCCCCATTCCGGCGACAGTAAAACGGTCAGCGATTAAGCAGGCAATCAGCGTTAATGCGCCCACGATCCACAGCAGTTCATAACGGCCCTGCAACACGCCGGAGAAATCACCCGATTCCCAACTGCCCAATGATTGCAACAGATCAAACTCCATTGCCAGGAAGGTTGTCACCGCGCTAAATACCGCCCCCAGCATAATGCCGGTCAGCGGCACCATCAGCGCCGATTTCATTCTCATTCGTGCCAGCAACAGCATAAACAGTGCCGTCCCGCCCATGGCGAATACAGTGGCAACCAACATCTTAACCATTACCGGAGCCGCTGGGCTAAACACCATGACTAATAATAATCCGAGACTAGCCGACTGGGTGGTGCCTGCAATCGAGGGTTCGACAAATCGGTTCTGAGTGAGCATCTGCATAATAAGACCAGCAACACTCATAGCACTGCCGGCTAAAACTAATGCTAGCGTTCGCGGCACGCGACTTATCAAAAAAATATCGCGCATGTCGGGATCTGACCAGACTTCGGCCAATGTGACATTACCAACACCAATAAACAGGCTGCATGTCATTAGGCCCAGTAAAATAACCAGGCCCGCAATAAAACTAAGATTTTTCATTAGTGAGAATTACTGCGCGGAGGCTTGTTTATCCAACACTGAACTGATTTTATCCATCAGTTGCATATAACTCTGCACGCCACCGGCAATATAGAGCGAGGCAGAATCAAGATAAATTACGTGATTATTTTGCCATGCTTTGGTTTTATGAATCAGTGGGTTATCCAGAACCTGTTGTGCTGACTGGTTTTCAGTACGGCCAATAGCATTATCGCGGTCAAGGACAAACAGCCATTCTGGATTGGCATCAAGAATAAATTCGGAGGTTACCACATTGCCATGATTACCGGCTTCAGTGAAACTGGCCGCTGGCGTAAATCCTAACTCATCAAAAATAAAACCAAAACGCGAGCCTGGTGTATAAGCAGACATTTTTCCACCACTGACCATCACTAACATGGCAGACCCAGCGTTAGCTGATTTCTGTTTGATAGCATTAATCTGAGCGGTAAATTTACCCAGCAGGGTTTTCGCTTCTTCTTCTTTACCAAAGATAGAGGCTAATTGCTCCGTACGTTGAGTCAGACTTTGGGTAAAATTCTTAGGATCGATATCCAGTGAGATGGTCGGGGCAAGAGCGCTAAGTTTGTCATAGGTATCTTGAGCACGACCGCCCGCAATAATTAGGTCAGGTTTAGCCTGGCTAAGAGCTTCATAATCCGGTTCAAATAATGTGCCCGCATTCAGATATTCTGCACCCGTGTATTTGGATAAAAAGGCCGGAAGATGGGTGCTGGTCTGGGGTACACCGGCTACTTTGATATTCAGAGCGTCGGCAATATCCAATGTCGAGGGGTTCAATATGATGACTTTTTGCGGATTAAGCGGAACCTGAGTAGTACCTTGTGCGTGCTCGATAGTGATTTTTGATGTTTCTTCAGGGGTCACAGAGGAATTATCACACCCGGTAAGCACAGCAGTCAGTGCCAGTAATGATGAAAATAAAGCTAAACGTAATCGCATTTTCTCTCCTGAAAAGTGGAATGTGGATATCCTTGATTGGGAACGCCAATGATTTGCATTACTAATCTCAGGATAATACCGACATATGCCGATAATTAACAGAAGATAAAAGCCCGCGAATGCGCTGAGGGATCCCCACTAATTCAGCGCTAATAAACCAACACCATACTTCGGTAGGTTTTGGCGAGGTGATTAAGAACTGCATCCAGTGCTGTTCGCGTTAAAATTAGCGGAGAGTGTCGCAAGATATTCTCCGCTAATGTCAGATAAGATATAACCCGTCGTGACTTAAGGCTGTTAGCCTGATACCTCAGATGTAACCCTTTATTT